>CAZHPQ010000021.1:0-1543 GCA_964533845.1 uncultured Candidatus Planktophila sp. | reverse complement strand
ATTAGAGATGCCGCTAAATCTAGGCGGCGACGCATTCCACCGGAGTAAGTCTTAATTGGACGCTTAGCTGCTTCGGTGAGAGAAAATCTTTCAAGGAGTTCGTTTGCTCTATCAACTGCTTGCTTCTTACCTAAGTGATAAAGCCGGCCAAACATCACCAAGTTGTCATAGCCAGTCAAAATTTCATCGACTGCCGCGTATTGACCAGATAAGCCAATAACCTCTCGGACTTTATCGGGGTGTTTAATGACATCGATTCCAGCAACAGTTGCGCGACCAGAATCTGGGCGTAACAGTGTCGACAAAATACGCACTGTCGTTGTCTTTCCTGCACCATTTGGTCCAAGCACGCTCAATACAGTGCCTTCTTCAACATCAAGGCTTAAATGATCAAGGGCTTTAACGTTACCTTTGTCATAGGTCTTCACTAGGTCTTCAGCTATTACAGATTTCACGCAGTAAACTTACCGCCTATGACTAAAAATGCGCCAATAAAGGAACACAGCCACCGCGAGATTATGATCATCCTCAGCGGACTTATGACAGGAATGCTGCTTGCAGCACTCGACCAAACAATTGTTTCAACGGCGCTCAAAAGCATTGTTGAAGACTTCAATGGCCTCAACCATTACACCTGGGTAGTTACGGCCTATTTGTTAACTTCAACAGCATCAACGCCGCTCTACGGAAAAATCTCTGACTTATACGGGCGCAGAATCGTCTTCCAATTTGCCATCGTTACATTCTTAATTGGCTCAATACTTGCCGGTGCGTCACAAAATATGGAGCAGCTCATTGCTACTCGCGCACTACAAGGTTTAGGTGCTGGCGGGCTCATGGCACTGACCTTCGTCATCATCGGTGACATCGTGCCTCCTCGAGAGCGCGGTCGTTATCAAGGTTACTTTGGGGCAGTCTGGGGACTCTCATCCGTTGCTGGTCCGCTCCTGGGTGGCTTCTTCTCAGATCGCGGAAGCATTCTGGGTGTAACTGGGTGGCGCTGGATTTTCTACATCAATATTCCTTTTGCAATTGCCGCCCTCATCATTACTTCAGCAGTTCTACATATTCCTAAGGTGAAACGCGAACATAAGATTGATTACTTCGGAGCAATCCTTCTTGTCGCTGGCGTGACAACAACCTTGCTTGCTGTTTCAATCTATGGACCACAAGATGGTTGGACTAATTCCAAAACTCTTACCTACCTTGTTTCAGGTCTGCTTCTGACAGTTCTCTTTATCAAATGGGAATCAAAAGCGGTCGAGCCGATTATTCCTTTATCCCTCTTTAAAAATCACACCTTCACCTTGACTTCAATTTTAGGTGCAATCATCGGCGCAGGAATGTTTGGCGCCATCGTGATGCTGCCTCTCTATATGCAGGTAGTAAAGGGTTATTCAGCTACTGAAGCTGGACTAAAACTCATTCCTTTGATGCTCGGAATTGTCTCTACCTCAATTGTGAGTGGAAAGTTGATTACCAAGCACGGTCACTACAAGCGTTATCCAGTTATGGGCACTGCAATTATGTCTATCGGAATTCT
>CAZHPQ010000020.1:0-17225 GCA_964533845.1 uncultured Candidatus Planktophila sp. | reverse complement strand
CTATTGCGCAGTCGCGAATCGACATCGAACTTTCTTCTTCTGCTACCCGTGTAGCCAGTGAATCCATCGCCGTCGTTGCATCAGAGACTGAGAGCACATCAGGAAGCGTGCGATGAGCCTTCGGAGTTGCCAGCGTTGCACCCACATCCTTAGCCAGATAACCGTTCTTCGTCGCCCATTTTGTAAAGAGGCGAATGGATGTGGCGCGACGTGAAAGCGTGGTGCGCGCTCCGCCCTTTACCTGCTGCGTGGCAAGCCATGAGCGGATATGAGCCAAGGTGATATCACCTACTGATGAAACTTTCTGCAGCGCTAAATGCTGAAAGAAACTATCGAGATCGCCAACATAGGCACGGACTGTATGTACAGATAAGTTGCGCTCTTTTTCGAGATGATGAATGTAGCCCCTATGCGCATTCTCGAAATCGCTCATGCGAGTATTTACTCTGGTTTTCTTCCCTGACGTAATAGTCCAAAGGTAAGGGCATCTTCCAAGGCCATTGCAGACGCTGCGATTACGTTCTCGTGAACGCCCACTGTGTTCCATTCACCCTTGCCATCGGAAGTTTCAACAAGGACGCGAGTAACTGCACCGGTGCCGAGACGACCTTCGAGGATACGAACCTTGTAATCGGTGAGTTCAAGGGAGGCGAGCTCTGGATACAACTGATTGAGACCATCGCGTAGCGCGTTATCGAATGCGTTGACTGGACCATTTCCTTCACCAGAGCATGTGATCTCTTTACCTTGAGCAGTCACAGTCACTTCAGCTTTAGTAATGATTGAGTTCTTGGAACCGCGTTCTGTTGTAGTAAGCCAGTGATCGATGGTGAAAAATGATGGACGCTTTCCTGTGGCTTCTTCGCGTAGAAGTAGTTCGAATGAGGCATCGGCTGCTTCGAAGGTAAATCCGCGAGATTCCATCTCTTTCACGCGTTCTACAACGCGACCAATGAGTTCGCGGTCTCCCCCAAGATCTACGCCAAGTTCCATAGATTTAAGTTCGATAGATGCTCGTCCTGCCATATCCGAAACAAGCATGCGCATATCGTTTCCGACAGAAGATGGATCTTCATGTTGGTACAGAGATGGATCAACTTTGATTGCAGAGGCATGGAGCCCGGCCTTGTGAGCAAAGGCAGATACGCCGGTATATGGCTGGCGAGGGGAAGGAGAAATATTGGTCACTTCAGCAACAGCATGAGAAATACGGAAGGCTTCGCGTAACGCGTTCTTGGGAAGAACTTCCTTCTTCTTCTTGAGCTCTAAGTTAGCGATGATGGTGACGAGGTCTGCGTTTCCAGTTCGCTCACCATATCCATTGAGCGTTCCTTGAACGTGGGTTGCACCTGCAGCGACTGCAGCCATTGAGTTGGCAACTGCGCAACCTGTGTCGTTATGGCAGTGAATTCCAAGACGAGCAGAAGTTGCACCTAAGACATCGTGAACGACATCAGCGATCTCATCAGGCAGCATGCCACCGTTGGTATCGCAGAGCGCTGCAACATCAGCGCCCGCCTCCATAGCAACGCGAATGACTTCGAGCGCATAGGCGCGATTGGCGCGATAGCCGTCGAAGAAGTGTTCTGCATCGAGAAAAACTCGCTGACCTTCTTGGCGTAAATGCGTGATTGAGTCGCGAATCATTTCGAGGTTCTCATCAAGGGATGTCTTAAGAGCTAGATCAACGTGGCGGTCATATGCCTTGGCTACAAGAGTTACTGCAGGAGCGCCTGAATCACGGAGCGCACCGAGTAATACATCATCGGCTGCCTTTACATTCGGGCGACGAGTTGCACCGAAGGCAACAAAGGTGGCGTTCTTAAGTTTGAGCTCTTTCTTAGCCAGTGCAAAGAATTCAGTGTCCTTGGGATTGGCTCCGGGCCATCCACCTTCAATAAAGCCAACACCTAAATCATCAAGGTGGCGCGCAATCGTTAACTTGTCATGGACAGAGAGATTGAGCCCTTCTTGCTGTGCACCATCACGAAGAGTGGTGTCATAGATATGAAGTGCTTCCTTGTCCAGGGTCACAGAGAAACCTTCTTCACCCAGCCGTGCTTATCGGCGATGGTGCCGTGTTGAATGCCAAGGAGGTGGTTTCGGATTTGCATAGTGATTGGTCCTGGTTGTCCGTCTCCTGTTACCCAAGTGCCCATCGCAGATTTTGCTTGTCCTACAGGAGAGACAACTGCTGCAGTTCCGCAGGCAAAGATTTCAGTGATGTCGCCCGATGTAACGCCATCGCGCCAATCATCGATAGAGAGCATGACTTCATCTGTCTTGTAACCAAGATCGCGAGCGACAGAAAGAATTGAATCGCGAGTAATTCCAGGAAGCAGAGTTCCGGTTAGCTTTGGAGTAATAACTGTTGCATCAGCGCCTTTACCCTTTACGAAGTAAAGGTTCATGCCGCCCATCTCCTCAATCCACTTACGCTCTTTGGCATCAATCCAGACAACTTGATCGCAACCTTCTTTTGCAGCAGCCTTTTGTGCAACGAGGGATGCTGCGTAGTTTCCGCCGCACTTTGCCTCGCCTGTTCCGCCCTGAGCGGCGCGAACATATTCAGTTGAGATCCAGACAGAGACGGCCTTTGATGGATCAAAGTAAGCACCTGCTGGCGTTGCAATAAGAATGTAAGTCGCTTTATTTGTTGGGCGAACACCCAAGCCCACTTCTGTAGCAATCATGAATGGGCGAATGTAGAGAGATTCGCCAACTTTGCCTGGAGTCCAACCTGCATCGTGCTTAACGAGAGTGTGAACAGTTTCCAAGAAGAGCTCTTCGGGCATTTCAGGAAGAGCTAGGCGTTGAGCAGATTTTGCAAAGCGACGTGCATTTGCTTCTGGGCGAAAGAGTGAAATACCGCCATCAGGTTGGCGGTATGCCTTCATTCCTTCAAAGATTTCCTGGCCGTAATGAAAGACTGCAGTTGCAGGATCAAGTGTCAGTGGGCCATATGGCTTTAACTCTGGCTCTTGCCAACCGCCGGCTTCAGTCCACTCGCAGACGACCATATGGTCGGTGTAATACTTTCCAAAACCACAGTTAGCGACCTTTTCTTCGCGCTCTGCCGTTGGAACTGCGTGTGGATTGAGATTGATCTTCATTTACTTCACCAATTCTGCTAACGCTGAACCGATTTCGGTGGTGCCACGCTTGCTATCGCCTCGTGATACTAAATCAGCTGCCACCGCATTTTCAACATCTTTTGCAGCATCAGTTAAACCAAGGTGATGCAGCATCATCGCAACCGACATCACTGTCGCAGTTGGATCTGCGATGTTCTTGCCAGCGATATCTGGAGCAGAGCCATGCACCGGCTCAAACATAGATGGGAATTTGCCGGTTGGGTTGATATTTCCTGAAGCAGCAAGGCCGATGCCGCCGCAGATAGCTGCTGCGATATCGGTCAAGATATCTCCGAAGAGGTTATCGGTCACGACAACATCAAAGCGCTCTGGGTTGGTAACAAAGAACATCGATGCGGCATCAACGTGCAGATAATCGGTTGTGACATTTGGAAACTCTTTAGCAACCTCATTAAAGGTGCGAGTCCATAAGCTACCCGCGCGAGTAAGCACGTTGTTCTTATGTACCAAGGTGAGTTTCTTACGATCGCGTGCTGCAGCGCGAGCAAAGGCATCGCGGATAACGCGCTCAGCGCCACGACGAGTATTGAGTGATTCCTCAGTGGCAATCTCTGCATCTGTGCCTTCAGCAAGAACGCCACCGGCACCAACGTATGGGCCTTCAGTTCCTTCGCGGACAACGATGAAATCGATTGGCGCCTTTGTGGCAAGTGGGCCGTTAACTCCTGGCATCAACTTTGCAGGGCGCAAATTGATGTAGTGGTCAAAGGCAAAGCGCAGCTTAAGAAGTAGACCGCGCTCAAGAACACCGCTTGGAACTGTTGGGTCCCCTACCGCGCCAAGCAAGATGACATCGGCCTTGGCTAGCTCTGCTAGAACTGAGTCAGGTAGAACTTCGCCAGTGCGATGCCAATAACCAGCACCTAAGTCGTAGTTGGTCTTATTAAATGTCACGCCGTATTTAGCGGCAACAACATCAAGAACTTTAAGGCCTTCGCCAACAACTTCGGTGCCGATTCCATCGCCTGGAATGACTGCAAGATTAATTGTGCGCGCCATTAGTTCACCAAAGTAACTGAACGAACGAGCTCTGCACCAGTCTCTTTCTTTACAGTTTCAGCAACTGCATCAGAGACAGGAGAATCAACAGTTAACGCCATCAAAGCGCTGCCACCAGCAGATTCACGAGCAACCTGCATGCCAGCGATATTGATCTTGGCAGTGCCAAGAGCATTACCGACTGCGCCGACTACACCTGGCTTATCTGCATAGCGCAAGAAGAGAAGGTTTTCAGCCGGTGGAAGGTCAAGGTCAAAGCCGTCAACGGCGATGATCTTTTCCACTTTACGAATTCCCATAAGAGTGCCGTCAACCTTGATTGACTTTCCATTTGAAAGCGCTGCATGAAGTGAAATCATGCTGCGGTATTCGTGGCTTTCAGGAGTTGTAGTTACAGATGAAGTAACGCCACGTTCTGCAGCAAGTCCTGGAGCATTGACGTAGGTAACGTCTTCACAGCCTGATGCAACAAGTGCGCCCTTGAGCGCGCTGATAGCCAGAACAGATGAATCATGTCCTGAGATATCGCCCTTGACGGTGATATCCATTGAAACTGGAGTCTCGCCTGCAATTGCAGTTGCAATCTGTGCCATCTTCTCAACTAGTGGAAGCGATGGACGGATCTCATCATGAATTGCTCCACCCTTAACGTTTACGGCATCCGGTACCAATTCGCCAGCGAGTGCTTTACGCACTGAGACAGCGACAGCAATACCTGCACGCTCTTGTGCTTCATCAGTTGATGCACCTAAGTGCGGTGTTGCAACAACTTGATCAAGTTGGAAGAGAGGTGAATCAGTGCAAGGTTCTGTGACATAAACATCAAGACCAGCACCGGCAACGCGACCTTCAGTGATTGCGTCATACAAGGCTGCTTCATCAAGTACTCCACCACGGGCGGCGTTGATGATGCGAACTTCCTTCTTGACCTTCTTAAGAGCTTCAACCCCAATGAGGTTTGCTGTCTCTTTTGTCTTTGGCAAGTGAATGGTGATGAAGTCAGAACGCTTTAAGAGATCATCGAGTTCAACGAGTTCGACGCCAAGTTGCGCAGCCTTTGCTGGTTGCAAATATGGATCGTAGGCAATGACGTTCATACCGAATGCCTGCATGCGATGAGCAACAAGCTGCCCAATACGCCCAAATCCCACTACGCCGAGAGTCTTTTCGAAGAGTTCAGCACCTGTGTACTTAGAGCGAGCCCACTTTCCTGCTTTGAGAGCTGCGTGTGCTGGTGAGATAAAGCGAGCAGAGGCGAGCAATAGTGAGATTGCAAGCTCGGCCGCAGAGACAATATTTGATGTTGGTGCATTAACAACCATGACGCCTGCAGCCGTTGCAGCAGGAATATCAACGTTATCTAGGCCAACACCGGCACGTGCAATAACCTTTAAACCTTTTGCTGCAGCAATTGCTTCAGCATCCATCTTGGTCGCAGAGCGAATCAACACTGCATCTACGCCAGCGCCTAGGGCTGCTAGAAGTTCTGCGCGGTTTGCACCATCGCAATTACGAACTTCAAAGTCAGGACCTAGAGCATCAAGCGTTGCAGCGCTGAGTTCTTCAGCAATCAGAACGACAGGTTTAGCCACGCGCAGCACTTCCTTCTTTGTAGTCATCCTTGTTGGAGTTCTTCATCCAGCTAAACATCTTGCGAAGTTCGCGTCCGACGCCTTCGATGATATGGGTCTCGCCCTTTGCGCGAAGCGCCTTAAATTCAGGAGCTCCTGCTTCTTGGTCATCGATAAAGCGCTTTGCGAAGGCACCTGACTGAACATCAGCAAGTACTGCCTTCATATTCTCTTTAACGCGTGGATCAATAACGCGTGGGCCTGATACGTAATCGCCGAATTCAGCTGTGTCAGAGACTGACCAACGCTGCTTTGCAATTCCGCCTTCGTACATCAAGTCAACAATCAACTTGAGTTCGTGCAAGCACTCAAAGTAAGCAACTTCTGGCTGGTATCCAGCTTCCACGAGAGTTTCAAAGCCGTACATAACGAGCTGTGATGCTCCACCGCAGAGAACTGCTTGCTCTCCGAAGAGATCTGTTTCTGTCTCTTCAGTAAATGTTGTGAGGATTCCACCTGCGCGAAGTCCACCGATTGCCTTTGCATAAGACAAGGTAAGTGGCCATGCGTTACCAGTTGAATCTTGCTCAACGGCCACGATTACTGGAACTCCACGACCTGCTGAGTATTCGCGGCGGACCAAGTGACCTGGACCCTTTGGAGCAACCATGCAGACATCAACATCTGCAGTTGGCTTGATGTAACCGAAACGAATATTGAATCCGTGGCCGAAGAAAAGAGCATCGCCCTTCTTAAGGTTTGGCAAAATTGATTCTGTATAGATGTGGCGCTGCACGTGGTCTGGCGCCAAGATCATGATGACTGTCGCTTCTTTAACAGCTTCAGCAACAGTTACAACGCGAAGCCCTTCAGCCTCAGCCTTTGCACGTGATGGTGAACCTTCCTTGAGACCAACGCGAACATCAACGCCAGAATCACGCAAGCTCAACGCATGTGCGTGGCCCTGTGAGCCGTAACCGATAATCGCAACCTTGCGACCCTGGATGATTGATAGATCTGCATCCTCTTCGTGATACATCGTTGCTGCCACGGTACTTCTCCTTTGTGTAGTTGAACTTAGTTTTGGTAGTCAGGTTGGGTGTCGTTTACTGCATGCGTCTTATCGGCCATAACTTCTTTGATCGAGATAACGCTGATCAACTTATCGAGCTGGGCGATTACCTGCTCGAGTGAGTGTCCTTCAACCCCCACCACGATGATCATCTTGGAAATAGCTGGATTTTCAGTTGGTCCAACATTGAGTGAATCAATATTGAAGGCGCGGCGCGAGAAGAGGCCCGCAACGCGTGCAAGAACGCCAGGAGCGTTCTCAACTAAAACTTCGAGTGTGTGTTGACGGCGAGGCGCAGTAGTCATTAGAGCTCCTGTGAATCCCAGTCAGGCGCAGTAGCGCGGGCGATCATGATTTCATCGTTAGATGTTCCGGCAGCAACCATCGGCCAGACCATGGCATCGCGGTGAACACGGAAATCAACAACAACTGGTTGATCATTGATTGACATGGCTTTTTCGATTGTCTTATCAAGATCTTCTGGACGCTCGCAGGCAAGTCCAACGCAACCCATTGACTCTGCAAGCATTGGGAAGTTTGGAACGCGCTTTGATTCAAGAGATGTATTTGAATAGCGACCTTCGTAGAACAAGGTCTGCCACTGGCGAACCATTCCGAGAGATTCGTTATTGATTATTGCGACCTTGATTGGAATGTTATTGAGGGCGCAGGTAACGAGTTCTTGGTTGGTCATCTGGAAGCAACCATCGCCATCGATAGCCCAGACAGTTGCATCTGGTGCGCCGACCTTTGCACCCATTGCAGCAGGAACTCCGTAACCCATGGTTCCGGCTCCGCCTGAGTTAAGCCAGGTGCGTGGATGTTCGTATGAAATAAATTGCGATGCCCACATCTGATGCTGTCCAACACCTGCGGTAAAGATGGTGTCTGTTCCAGAAATCTGGCCGATGCGCTGAATTACTTGCTGAGGAGAAAGGGATCCGTCATCAGGTAGGTCATAGCCCAATGGATATGTAGATTTAAGTGAGTTCATCTGACGCAACCATGGAGCAAGATCTGGCTGGTTCTTTGCAAGAGCTGCCTTCAGTGCTGGGATCAACGCAGTGATTGTTTCGCGGACATCGCCGACAACAGCAACATCAGCATGGCGGTTCTTGCCGATTTCAGCAGGATCAATATCTGCATGAAGAATCTTGGCGTTGACTGCAAAGGTAGAAAGTTTTCCGGTCACGCGGTCATCAAAGCGAGCGCCCAAAGTAATAAGCAGGTCAGCCTTTTGTAGCGCAGTAACCGCAGCAACTGTGCCGTGCATACCTGGCATACCCATATGTAGCGGATGTGAATCTGGGAATGCGCCACGTGCCATCAGAGTGGTGACAACAGGTGCGCCAAGAAGCTCAACTAATTGGCGGAGCTCTTTATGAGCATCTGCCTTAATGACGCCGCCGCCGACATAGAAGACAGGCTTGGAAGATTGTGCAATCAACGCTGCAGCATCGGTAATTGCTTGCGCCTCTGGCTTCACACGTGGCTTGTAACCAGCCAAGTTAATTGAAGTTGGCCAGTTGTACGTTGTCATCTTCTGCAGCGCATCTTTAGCTACGTCAACAAGTACTGGACCCGGACGACCTGTTGTTGCAATATGGAAAGCCTCAGCGATAACGCCTGGGATCTGCGCAGGGTCGGTGACTAGATAGTTGTGCTTGGTAAATGGCATCGTGATGCCGCGAATATCCGCCTCTTGGAATGCATCGGTGCCGATTGCCGCAGATGGAACTTGGCCGGTGATGGCGACCAGTGGAACTGAATCCATTGCAGCATCCATGAGTGGTGTTACAAGGTTTGTTGCACCTGGTCCTGACGTTGCAATACAGACACCAGCTTTGCCCGTTACTTGCGCATAACCGGTTGCAGCATGTCCTGCGCCTTGTTCGTGGCGGACCAAGATGTGGCGAATAGTGGAATCGAAGATCGGGTCGTAGGCAGGAAGAATTGCGCCACCTGGAAGTCCGAACATCACATCTACGCCGGCTGCTTCAAGGCTTTTCACCAATGAAGTAGCTCCTGTCATTTCTGTGCCGTTCGCTGTTGGAACGTGCGTGGCCATCTTCTTGCTCCTTTCTTCTCTTCTCTTGCTATTTCTCTACTAAACGAAAAAACCCTCAGATATCTGAGGGCGCGCGTGACATGAAGGCACGCGCTATCGAATCACCACCACTGAAACTACTAACTGTGTTGATTGCATGGCGTTATTCTCCAATGCACAGGGCTGTGCGTCAAGAGATGAGATGAACGTCTCAATAAATGGGACTATTCAACGAATTAATTCCAGACAGCGCCCTTAGATGCCGAACTGACCCCCTTGGAAAACTTGGCGAGCACTCCCCTGGTGAACTTATGTGGGATTGGCTTCCAGCCCACCTTACGAGCTTCAAGTTCTGCTGGGTCGACAAGTAGATCAAGGGTTCGATTCTTTACATCGATACGGATGCGATCCCCATCCTTAATGAATGCAATCGGTCCTCCATCGACAGCTTCAGGTGAAATATGTCCAACGCAGAGACCGGTGGAACCACCAGAGAATCGACCATCGGTAAGAAGAAGTGTCTTCTTGCCAAGACCTGCGCCCTTAATTGCACCCGTCACCATCAACATCTCGCGCATACCTGGTCCACCCTTAGGACCTTCGTAGCGGATAACAACTACATCGCCTTCTTTGATAGTTCCATTTTCAACTGCATCCATCGCAGCTTGTTCGCGTTCAAATACGCGCGCTGGACCTTCAAAGGTGTCGATGCCAATTCCTGCTGTCTTACAGACAGCGCCCTCTGTAGCAAGTGATCCACCAAGAATTGTGATTCCGATATCTGTAGAGATTGGCTTATCCGCAGGGAAGAGCACATCGCTATCAGGGAACGGCGGATTAATATCCGCCAAGTTTTCAGCCATGGTCTTTCCTGTGACTGTCAAGCAATCTCCATGAAGATAACCCGCATCAAGAAGAATACGAAGTACGACAGGAATTCCACCGACGCGATCGACATCTGTCATGACGTACTTGCCGAATGGCTTGAGATCTCCGAGTAGCGGGACCTTAGAGCCAATGCGGTGGAAATCTTCGAGAGTCAGATCAACTTCTGCTTCATAAGCAATGGCAAGTAAGTGCAGAACTGCGTTGGTAGAGCCGCCGAGCGCCATCAAGATAGTGATGGCATTTTCAAATGCCTTCTTCGTCAAGATATCGCGAGTGGTAATTCCCTTACGGATAAGTTCTACAACGGCAGCGCCTGACTTGATGGCGTAATCATCACGGCGACGATCAACTGCCGGAGGGGCAGCAGATCCTGGAAGTGAAAGTCCGATTGCTTCACCAATACTTGCCATCGTGTTTGCGGTGTACATACCGCCGCAAGCGCCTTCGCCCGGGCAAATTGCCTTTTCGATCTGGTCAACACGGTCCTTGGTAATCAATCCACGTGCGCATGCACCAACTGCCTCAAAGGCATCAATAATCGTGACATCTTTGCCATCTACTTGGCCAGGAAGAGTCGAACCTGCATAAACAAATACGGAAGCAACATCGAGTCGAGCTGCTGCCATCATCATGCCAGGAAGTGATTTGTCACAGCCGGCGAATGTGACCATTCCATCAAAACGTTCTGCATTCATCACTGTCTCGACTGAGTCTGCGATGATTTCGCGAGAAACCAGTGAGAAGTGCATTCCTTCGTGGCCCATAGAAATACCGTCAGAGACTGAGATAGTTCCGAATTGCATTGGGAATCCACCTGCTTCGATGACACCTTGTTTTGAAGCTTTAGCTAAGCGATCGAGCGAGAGATTACATGGGGTAATTTCATTCCAGCTTGATGCAATACCAATCTGAGGCTTTACCCAGTCTTCATCGCCCATTCCTACTGCGCGCAACATTCCTCGTGCAGGAGCTCTTTCAAGACCATCGGTGACAACGCCAGAACGTGGTTTCATAGAAGACATGAGATAATTCTATCCTGAAGAATTCTTCACGGGATATACCCACTCATGAAATACAACAATGAAAGAAGGAAACACCTCTGTGTCAGTCCAAAACAGCGCCTCAGCCCAAGATAAAACGTTAGATCCAACGAGATGGCGCACCCTCTTTGTCGTAGCAATCGCTCAATTGATGATTGTCCTCGATAGCTCGATTATGAATATCGCGATTCCTAGCGCGAAGATTGAACTGGGAATTACAGATACTAATCAGCAATGGATCATCACCGCTTACACATTGGCCTTTGGGTCCCTGCTTCTTCTCGGTGGGCGAATCGGTGATTACATGGGTCGCAAGAAGATTTTCCTCATTGGTCTCATTGGATTTGCATCAGCCTCAGCGCTAGGTGGAATTGCATCCAACCAAGAACTTCTCTTTGCATCTCGCGCACTTCAGGGCGTTTTCGCGGCTCTACTTGCTCCAGCTGCACTTTCAATCATCTCAGTCACATTTACAGTTCCAGCAGAGCGCGCCAAAGCATTTGGCGTTATCGGCGCAATCTCTGGTGGAGGCGCCGCTATTGGTCTCATTCTCGGCGGAGCACTTACCGAATATGCATCGTGGCGCTGGTGCTTGGGAGTGAACACCCCGATTGCAATCGGTGCGGCAATCTTGGCAATCAAGTTCGTTCGCGAATCAAAGGCACAAGGCGATAACACCTACGACATTCCTGGTGTGATCACTGCAACCGCTGGTCTCTTCTCACTTACCTACGGTTTCCATGAAGCCGCGACAAAGGGTTGGTCTTCATCGCTCACTATTGGTTTCTTGGTCTCAGCCGTCTTCCTTCTCGTCATCTTTGTGGCGATCGAAAAGCGCGTTGCTAATCCATTGATGCCACTTCGCGTTGTAACAGAGCGCAACCGCGGTGGTTCATACCTTGGCTCCCTCGTAGTTGGTGCAGGACTATTCTCAATGTTCCTCTTCCTTGGACTGTATCTACAAGTGATTCTAGGATTTAGCCCACTGAAATCTGGTTTTGCATTCCTGCCATTTACCGCTGGAATCATCATCTTTGCTGGAATTGCATCACAATTGCTTCCAAAGGTTGGTCCAAAGCCGTTGATGGTTCCAGGGCTTATCTTTGCTGGAATTGGGCTGCTGCTCCTGACGCAAATTACGCCTGAGACTTCTTATCTGACACATGTTGTTCCTTCTCTTCTGATCATGTCTAGCGGTATGGCGCTTGTCTTTATTCCGCTGACATCAACATCTCTTCATGCGGTCTCTAACCACGACACTGGCGTTGCCAGCGCAATGGTTAATACCTCACAGCAGATTGGTGGATCTCTTGGTACTGCGCTGCTCAACACAGTCGCAGCGACAGCCACAACAACATTTGCTGCGGCAAATACGCAACTAGGCGAGAAGGTGATGCCATTTGCAATGACTCATGGATTTACAGTGGCATTTAAGTTCAGCGCGGCACTGCTCTTTGTTGGCGCTGCACTGCTCTTCTTCTTTATCAATATTGGTAAAGAGTCACTTGTTGAAACTGAAGGCGCTGGCTTTCACTAATAACTAGATTGGCTGACCAAGGTGGCCAAGTAGAAGCTCGCGCACACGCGCAGCATCTGCTTGGCCCTTTGTCTCTTTCATAACTGCGCCAATCAGCGCACCGGCAGCCGGTAGGTGTCCCCCACGAACTTTCTCAGCAGTCTCTGCTTGCTCAGCACAGACTTTCTCGATTGCCGCCATCAGCGCGCCGTCATCGTTAACAACTTTGATTCCACGCTTTGCCACAACCTCTGATGGAGTTCCTTCTCCGGCGACTACGCCTTCAACAACTTGGCGCGCGAGTTTGTCGGTCAATTCACCCTTTGCAACAAGCTCTACCAGTTCTGCAACGTGTGCAGGTGTAATCGCAAGGTCGGCGATAGGAACTTCTTTCTCGTTAGCAATTCGTGAAATCTCACCAAGCCACCAGGTGCGCGCCTTTGTTGGATCTGCGCCGAGAAGAACAGTTGCTTCGACGATATCGAGAACATCAGCGTTAATCATTGCTGCCATCTCTTTATCTGGCACGTTCCACTCTTCCTTGATGCGCTTACGGCGAAGCGATGGACGCTCCGGCAAGCTCGCACGCAGCTCTTCAATCCAGGTGGCTGCAGGTGTTACTGGAACCAAATCTGGATCTGGGAAGTAACGGTAATCCTCTGCTTGCTCCTTTGAGCGACCTGAGCGAGTAAGGCCAGTATCTTCTTGGAAGTGACGAGTCTCTTGCTTCACTTTCTTTCCATCATTAAGAAGTTCAGCATGGCGGATCATCTCACCGCGGATTGCACGCTCGACAGAGCGAAGTGAGTTAACGTTCTTAGTCTCTGAACGAGTACCGAGAACATCAGAACCAATCGGCTTGAGCGAGACGTTGGCATCGCAGCGCAGAGATCCTTGCTCCATCTTTACATCGGAAACCTTGAGTCCACGCAAGATGTCGCGAAGTTCTGCAACGTAGGCCTTAGCAACTTCTGGTGCGTACTTACCTGTGCCAGGAACAATCTTGGTAACAATTTCAACGAGTGGAATACCCGCGCGGTTGTAATCAAGGAGCGAGTAATCAGCGCCATGGATACGTCCAGTTGCTCCACCTACGTGAAGTGATTTACCAGTGTCTTCCTCCATATGTACGCGTTCGATCTCAATACGGAACTGCTTAGGACCTTCTTCAGTTTCGATTTCAACATCAACATAACCATCGAAACAGATGGGCTCGTCATATTGGGAAATCTGGAAGTTCTTTGGCATATCTGGATAGAAGTAATTCTTACGAGCAAAGCGGCTGTATGGCGCAATCTTGCAGTTAAGGGCGAGTCCAATCAGGATGGTTGATTCGATTGCTTTCTCATTAACTACAGGAAGGGCTCCCGGAAGTGCCAAGCAGACAGGACATGTCTGTGTATTGGGTGCGCCGCCGAATTCGGTAGCACAAGAGCAGAACATCTTGCTGTGCGTGTTGAGTTCAACGTGAACTTCCAAACCTAAAACCGGATCCCACTTTGCAATTACTTCTTCATAGGTTGGTAGAGCCATTACTTCGCTCCCTTCAACTCTGGAGCTTTGGAAAGAATTGGTGCGCCCCACTTAGAAAGGAGAGCTGCTTCAAGTGCTGCACCTGCTTGGTACAAACGTTGATCCTGCATCGCAGGTGCCATGATTTGGAAGCCGACCGGCAAACTATCTTCATCTGCGAGGCCTGCAGGCAGAGACATTCCGCAGATACCTGCAAGGTTTACTGGGATTGTTGCAACATCGCCTAAGTACATAGCCATCGGGTCATCGACCTTCTCGCCAATCTTGTAGGCAGTCGTCGGCGCAGTTGGCGAAACCAGTACATCTGCTTTCGCAAATGCCTTGGCATAGTCTTGAATAATCAAGGTGCGAATCTTCTGGGCGCTACCGTAATAAGCATCGTAATAACCTGATGAGAGCGCATACGTACCCAGGATGATGCGGCGCTTTACTTCGCGGCCGAACCCAGCGTTACGAGTGGCGCTCATAACTGCTTCTGCTGATGCACCATCGACATCGCCGGTACGAAGGCCATATCGCATGGCATCGAAGCGAGCTAAGTTAGATGAACATTCCGATGGTGCAATCAGATAGTAAGCCGCAAGTGCATACTCAAAACTTGGGCAATCTACTTCAACAATTTCAGCTCCAAGGGATGCAAGTACCTGAAGTGATTCATCGAAGCGAGTCTGCACGCCCTTTTGATAACCCTCTCCCTGCAACTGCTTAATGACGCCAATCTTCATTCCCTTAACATCACCGTTCTTGGCAGCGTTTACTACTGCTGGAACTGGTGCGTTGATACTTGTTGCATCTTTAGGATCATGTCCTGCCATTACTTCATGTAACAAAGCAGTATCCATTACTGTGCGACCAAATGGTCCTGCTTGATCAAGGCTTGATGAATAAGCAATCAGACCAAAGCGTGAAACAGCTCCGTATGTTGGTCGCACTCCGACAATTCCGGTAAGGGCAGCGGGTTGGCGAATTGAGCCACCAGTATCTGAACCAATCGCGAGGGGTGCTTCAAAGGATGAGACAGCTGCTGCAGATCCGCCCGATGAACCACCCGGTGTGCGAGTTATATCCCAAGGATTGAAAGTTGGTCCGTAACCAGAGTTTTCTGTCGATGAACCCATCGCAAATTCATCCATATTGGTCTTACCCATAATGACAACGCCAGCGCTCTTTAACTTGCTGACAACTGTTGAGTCATATGGTGGGCGCCATCCCTGCAAAATCTTTGAACCTGCAGTTGTTGGCACGCCCTTCTGTGCAAGTACATCTTTAAGAGCAAGGGGAATACCGGCGATAGGAGAAAGCTTTTCCCCTTTGGCGCGACGTGCATCGACATCTTTTGCCTGCGCAAGTGCGCCTTCGGTATCAACGTGCAAGAACGCTTTTATCTGACCATCAACAGCTGCAACGCGATCAAGATGCGCCTGCGTTAACTCAACTGAAGTGGTTTCACCCTTTGCTAGGGCATCTGCCATCTGGGCAGCGGTCTTATTAATCATTCGGCTTCACCCAAAATTTGAGGAACTCTAAAGCGTGACTCTTCTTGCGCTGGAGCACCTGAGAGCGCATCTTCAGGAGAAAGACTTGGAAGAACCACATCTGGGCGCGCAACATTTTCTAGCGGCTGGGGATGTGACGTTGCCTTAACGCCAGATAAATCCATCTCTTGGACGCGAGCAACTGCATCGAGAATCATTCCAAATTGTGAAGAGAGTTCGACGAGTTCAGCTTCGGTCATTTCAATGCGGGCTAAGCCTGCAAGCTTTGCGACATCATCGCGGGAGAGGCTGCTCATGCTCGCAGTCTATAAACTTTAGGTGAAAAATCCGAATTAGATGCGAATCTGCCCAGTACCCGTAACAATCCAGGTTGTTGTGGTCATCGCTTCAAGGCCCATAGGTCCACGCGCATGTAACTTCTGATTAGAAATACCGATCTCTGCGCCAAAGCCCATCTGCTCGCCATCGGTAAATCGTGTAGATGTATTGACCATCACCGCAGCGCAATCAGAGAGCGCAATAAAGCGTGCAGCGTTGGCTTTATCTTCAGTCACAATCGCTTCTGTGTGATTGGTGCCGTATTTAGCGATGTGATCAGCTGCAGCATCAACAGAGTCCACAACTGCCACATTCATCTCAAGGACACCATATTCGGTAGACCAGTTGGCATCCGTTGCGATAGTCGATGCAATCTTGAAGGTATCTGCCACTTTCTGAGCAGTTGCATCAGAGTGCAAGATAACGCCAGCATCGCTGAGGGCCTTTAGAGCCATCGGTAAGAAGGTAGGTGCAATCGCCTTGTGCACCAGCAAAGTTTCAGCAGCGTTACAGACGCTTGGTCGATGGGTCTTTGAGTTAATCAGAATCGGTAACGCCTTTTCGATATCAGCAAACTCATCGATATAGACATGGCAGACGCCAGCGCCGGTCTCGATGGTTGGCACAGTCGCCTCATCAACGACCATGCGAATCAAAGAAGCCGAACCTCGCGGAATAACCAGATCAACTTTGCCACGTGCGGTCAGAAGAGCCTTCACCGTATCGCGATCATCCGATGGGATTAACTGCAGCACCTCAGGTGAAATCTTGGTTGTCGCAAGAGCGTCCTTCATGACATTTACCAAAATCTCATTGCTATTGCGCGCAGTTGATGAACCTCGCAATAGCGCTGCATTTCCCGACATCAACAAAATGACTGCGGCATCGACTGTGACATTAGGACGGGCCTCATAGACCATTCCAATAACGCCAAAAGGAACAGAGATCTGTTCGAGCTCAAGTCCGTTAGGAAGAGTGGATTTGCGCAGAATCTGACCAAGTGGATCCGGAAGCGCTGCTACTGCACGAGCTCCTGATGCAATTGCTTTAATTCTTTCGGCTGTCAGTAATAAACGATCTTGCATCTGTGGGTGCATATTCTCTGCACGAGCGTTGACCATGTCAGCATCGTTGGCTGCCAGAATTTCAGCGCTGCGAGATTCAAGAGCCTGTGCGATCGCTTCCAGAGCGGCTTTGCGTTCAGCACCTGTTGCAGTAGAAAGTGTGCGAGCTGCAGTACGTGCTCTTGTTGCTAGATCTGCAACGAGTTCAGTGGCGCTCATAGGAGTACTAAATCATCTCTGTGCACAAGCTCGCGCTCATACTCAGCGCCAAGGGATGCAGCGAGTTCTTTGGTAGAACGGCCCAACATCTGTGGAATCTCTTCAGCGTCAAAGGCCACTAACCCTCGGGCGATTACCTTTCCTGATTGAGAGACTAGTTCGACTGTGTCTCCTGAGATGAATTCACCAGACACAGCAGTCACTCCAGCTGGTAGTAACGAAACTCCTCGTTCCAGAATTGCGGTCACTGCACCATCATCGAGAGTTAACTTTCCGCGTGGAGTTGAAGCATGTGCCAACCAGAGTA
>CAZHPQ010000019.1:13994-17292 GCA_964533845.1 uncultured Candidatus Planktophila sp. | reverse complement strand
GTGGTGAAGTTGGTGTGGGTAAATGTCGCGACCGCTTCTTGAACTGCTTTCACAACGCGAGGCGCTGAGTTTCCAACGTTGACAACGCCAATTCCTGCGCCAAAATCAATGATGCGATTGCCATCGATATCTTCGATGATGGCATCTTGTGCGCGGCTGACAATTACTGGAAGCGCAGTTCCTAGTCCCCCAGATACCGCTTCTTTACGACGCTGCATCGCTGCAGTCGAAAGTGGCCCTGGAATCTCAGTGGCCAGATGGCGTGATTGCGGGAGCGGATCCTTTGCTGTCATGGCGATAATTCTAAGCCCCTGCAAAGTTTGTGCGAGCCGTCATACCGCTTGGTACAAGTTAGGCTTGCCACATGAGTAACCTGCGAGAGAGCGCACCACTGCTTGATGCCTATCTTTCGTACTTCGAAAAGGCTCGTACTCCTTTCACAATTCCTGGCCATAAGCAGAAGACAAGCGCACTTGATGTGGGCTTAGGCGCAATCGTCGACTCAGATACTCCACTTTACGGAGGGCTCGACGAAATCAAACTCACCAATCAGACGCTGAAGAAAGCAGAAGCTCTTGCTGCAAAGTTGTGGGGCGCAGATTACGCACGCTTTTCAACCGGTGGTTCTACCCATGCAAACCAAGCAATCATCTTCGCGCTGGGTCAACCTGGTGACAAGGTCGCTGTTTCACGAACCGCACATAGATCTGTCTTAAGCGCGCTTGTACTTGCCGGCCTTGAACCAATTTGGATGAACCCAGAAATCGATAGCGCCACTGGTGTTCCAATAGGAATTGCTGTGACTGAATTACAGAGAGCGCTGGTAGAAAAACCAATTGCCATATTACTAACTGAACCCGGTTATCTTGGAACGATTTCAGATCTACCCGCTCTCATTAAAGTTGCACACCAAGAAAAAGTTCCAGTCATCTTGGATGCAGCATGGGGTGGACATTTTGGTTTCCATCCGCAGTTGCCACAGCATGCATTCCAGATGGGTGCAGATGCCCTCATTACAAGTACACATAAAGCTCTACCGGGATATAGCGCCTCTGCGCTATTACTTGCGCGCACTGAATTGTTAAGTGCTGAAAGACTTGAACAGAGCTTTGAAACAACTCACACAACTTCTCCTGCCGGTGCGCCCCTTGCTTCCATTGATGGTGTGCGAGCACTTCTAGAAACTCGCGGTGAAGAGTTACTTGGGCAGCTTCTAGAAAACATTCACCGCTTTAAGGAAACGGTGCAAGCTGAATTCCCACTTCCTATCTTTCTCTATCCCAGCGATTTTCCTGCAGGGCGATTTGATCCTTCCAAGCTAGTTTTACGTGTGCAGCAATTAGGCGCATCGGGTGTAGATATTGAAGAAGATTTACAGAAAGCAGGAATCCGCGTTGAAATGGCAGATCGCGACACCATCGTCTTCCTAGCCACAATTGCCGATACCGCAGCGGATTTTGAACGTTTAGCGGATGTCTTAATTCCGATTCTTAAGAAGCGCCAAGAGCAGCGACGCGAGAGCGCGACTGCCTTGAGCTGGTCTGTGATTCCACAAAAAGCTTCTTCAATGCGAGATGCCTACTTTGCAAAGACAGAGATGGTTAATGCAAAAAGCGCAGTTGGTCGAATTTCAGCAGATTTGATTGCGCCTTATCCCCCAGGTGTTGCAGTTGTTGCACCTGGTGAAGTTCTTACTGAACAGATTGTCTCTGGGCTACAAGCATCACGCGCTGCTGGAGTACGCATCGCATACGCCACCGACTCAACACTTTCTCAATTTAGAGTCGTCGTTTAGCAGTTACAAAGGCTGGCGATAGACCTTATGTTGTGCAGCTTGTGCCAGCGGGCGAATAGTCATGGAATCAATATTGAAATGATCCGGCAACATCACAGACCAACGAATTGATTCAGCAACATCTGCGGCAGTCAGCGGTCGGGTAACTCCTTCATAGACCTTGGCAGCGCGATCTGCATCTCCGCTAAAGCGCACCTTGGCGAATTCATCAGTCTTAACCATGCCAGGAGCAATCTCTGTAACGCGAATCGGCTTGCCGTTGAGTTCTAAACGTAAAGTTTCAGCAAGAGAAGTTTCAGCAAACTTGGATGCAACATAACTTCCGCCATTTTCATAGGCACGATGGCCTGCGGTAGATGAGATCAAAACGATGTGGCCGCGTCCATGAGAAATCATGACCGGCGTCAAAGCTTTCACCATACGAACCGAGCCCACCACATTGATATCAAAAGTCTTCTTCCATATCTCTGGATCAGATTCAGTCACTGGATCAAAATCAAATGCTCCACCAGCACAGTTGATTAATACGGCAATTGGCTTTCCTGATAAATGTTTCGCGAGTGCATCAACACTTGCTTGGTCTGTGACATCGAGTGCAAATGCTTCAATCTCTGGATTGCTCTTGGCAAGTTCATTTAAGCGATCAAGGCGTCTTGCGGCGGCAATGACGTGATAACCATTGTCAGCAAGCAGCTGCGCAGTCGCGGCCCCAATACCACTACTTGCGCCAGTTATCACTGCATATTCACGTGTGCTCATTAGGTAAGGGTATATGTGCAGACTAAGATTGGTATATGGCTAATCAAGTAGAAACAATCATCAACGTCCAACTCGAGAACCGCAATAAGAAGACCGTGTTCTGGAGAGGCATCCTGGCTGTGCCAGTAGTGGTCTTTGTTATTGCCTTCACTCCCATGGCAGAAGAAGCCTGGACAACAGGCCTAATCATCCTGCCAGTAGTGCTCGCACTAGTTGTTCGAGGTATCTATCCGAGTTACGTCTTATCTTTTAATCACGGCCTCATCGAGCTAGAAACGCGTTTAGTTGCATACGTGCTTCTGCTTACCGATGATTACCCTTCTATCGAACGCAATCCAAATGTTGCAGTTTTGCTACCTGATGTTGATGGCGGAAAGAAACTCAACCGTTTCATGCCACTTGTAAAGTGGATTCTCGCAATCCCACTTGTCATTGTTGGCCTGGTCTATGCGCTGCTAACACTCATTGTTACCTTCATAGCGTGGATTGTGACGTGGTCAACGGGAACATATCCGCGATGGGCACTTGATATTGTCTTAGGAACAATTAAGTTCTGGAATCGCATCTATGGGTACGCAATTTTGCTCGTTACCGATGAATATCCAGGATTTTCTTTGTCATGACAGTGGTAGTTCGCCCAATAGCAGCTAGCGATAAAGAGCGCTGGTTGGTGCTCTGGCAGGGATATTTAGATTTCTATAAGACTGCTGTAGCTCCAGAGCAGACTGAGCGCACCTGGAATCG
>CAZHPQ010000019.1:0-13894 GCA_964533845.1 uncultured Candidatus Planktophila sp. | reverse complement strand
TAGATTTCTATAAGACTGCTGTAGCTCCAGAGCAGACTGAGCGCACCTGGAATCGAATTTTGGATCCGGAATTCAACATGAAGTGCGCGGTCGCTGAATCTGATGGCCACGTCATTGGCTTTACAACATATAACTTACAGAATTCAACCTGGTCGCCTAATGGACATTGCTATCTTGAAGATCTATTTGTAGACCCTGCTGTTCGCGGTCAAGGTGCGGGACGCGCTTTGATTGATTACGTTAAGGCGTATGCGCTTGAGATGAAATGCTCACGTCTTTACTGGAACACAGATGAAGATAATGAGACTGCGCGTAAGCTGTATGACACCTACGTTCTCGAGTCTGGAAAGCGTCAATATCGCATCCAACTGCAGGATATTGCAGAGTAGTTACAGCACTGCATCCCTAATCATTCGCTGATAAAAGAGCCCAGGCTTTCGAGTACTTTCTTCCGGCTCGCCCATCGTGACAAAACCGATTTTCTCGTAAGCTTTAATAGCAATTTCGTTATCTATCCAGACGCCTAGCCCCTGCTTCTGCCAATTACGTTCAGTCGCTTGTAAATCTATAAAGTGAAAGAGGGCGCGGAGCGCTCCATGTTGGCGATACTCGGGATGAACCCAGCAACTACCGATCCAAGAGGTTGCCCCAAAATCCCCTTTGAGATTCTCTATCGTCATGAATCCAATATCTTGATTGGAAACTGATGCGATGATTCCTACATACTGACGCGCTTTAGATCGCCACTCATCTTCGCTATATCGAAGTTCGGCTTCCAAGCTGCTGCCGAATGCATGTCCATCGCTTTCCAGCGCTGCAATTCGAATATCGCGATAGCGCGGCCATTGGTCTTCTGTTAACTCTTCGACCAAAACGGCAGATGTCATGTCGCAAATAATGGCAGAAGTTGGCGCGGCTTGGATATGGTCACCTGGTGCAGAACGAGTATTTAAAGAGCCTTGCTTCGCGCGATGTAATTCGCGTTGAAATGGTCTGCCTTGGAAATATCTGTCGTTCACCTATGGCAGCGGCAGTGCTCCATAACAAGACTTTAGATCTTTCTAATCCGCGCTTTATTGTCACAAGTAGCGGAACTTCAGGTTGGCATGATGGTGAAGGTGCGCATCACCTATCCGAGAAAACGTGGAAGGCTGCTGGTTATACATTTGAACACGTCTCTCGGAAGTTCCAACTTAATTTCTTTGATGAAGCAGATTTGATTCTGCCTATGGATCTGACTAACCGTGCCAATATTCTTAACGGAGCCCGCAACGATGCCGATAAAGCTAAGGTTTTTATGCTCAGATCTTTTGATCCATCTCTAAGCCATATCAATCCAACATCGACTGAGGCAGAAAAGTTGCAGGTACCTGATCCTTGGGGCGAGACGATTGAGGCGTATCAAGAAGTTTTAGAGATGATTGAAAGTGCTACTGATGGACTTATTGCTAGCGTGTTGCAGCGATAACGCCAAGACACATCTCATCTGAAGAACCTTCACCCCATGTGATGTAACGCGGCTCTAGATTTCGTAGCGCCGGAAGCTTCTGTCGAAGAGTCGGATCAAAGGTACATTCAACGCGGATTGTGTCGCCAGGTGCGACTTTAACTGGTGTCTTTAGGACTGTCGCAGATTGGTCATCAAAGTCATAATTCTGGCGATTAAGAAGAATCTTCTCTGACGCAGTTCCTGGATTGAGAATCAACTTCAGTGAGCGACCAAGTAAGTGCATGTGAGGCGCTGCCGCAATAACTGTGAGGTGCTTATCCATCACCTTGTCACAACGAGAAATCAAACTTGGCTTGGGATTAAATGGGTCGTTCTTACAGAGAACGTTGATACCGGCGGCTTCAAACGCACTTGTTGTGCTGGTGCGCGCTGCTAAATCAAGAAGAGAATTCTTACGGTCACATAGCGGTCCAGTAA
This sequence comes from uncultured Candidatus Planktophila sp., assembly GCA_964533845.1. GTDB lineage: Bacteria > Actinomycetota > Actinomycetes > Nanopelagicales > Nanopelagicaceae > Planktophila. The sequence goes on along the minus strand of CAZHPQ010000019.1, from coordinate 11,967 downwards.
CTCCTGGCGGGCAGGCAAGTTCTACAGGAGCTGGGAAGAGCTCAACTTGTAGCTGTTTAACTTTGGCACCCTTTGCAGGAATCGCTTCGATAATAATTTTTGATTGATCGGTTTCAAGCTTGCCGTGATGTGCGGCAAGTAAGTTGTAGTGAACCTGCAGAACTAACTTCTCACCCTTTTTAAAGGGGATTCCATAACCTTTGGGGGATACATCTTTTCCACGACCAGGTGCCCACGAGCTAAGCCAAGGGGACGTAAGAAATGATGAGAACATCGATCCCAAACCAGAACCACCGAAGCATGGCCAACCTTTGCCATTTTTATCGGCAGCAACAGCTTCTGCGACATCTGCTTGAGTCACGCGGAACATAATTGCGTGATGCACATAGGCCTTCTTCTGAGGCACAAACTCAACGGACTTAATAATTGAATCTTCCGTGACCTTTGGATCGAGAAGAAAACAACGGTAGTCATCTGTTCCATTATTTGGAGCTGACGGCAAATGAGCCTTCACCATTTTGGCGACATAGAACTTCGATTTTGCAGCCTGCGCCGGTGGAGCAATCACAAGAGATGAAATCAATATAGTGACTAGACCCACAATTACTGGACCCATAGTTGATTTAACCTTCATGAGCCGAGAATACCGAAGCTTTCGTTAGGCAGCAGAACGAGATAGGCAATATCTTTGCACAATGAAATTGCGCGCTCTCGCATTAGCTCTGTCGGTATCTGTGCTCTTGCCGAGCTACTCGATTGCGGCAGAGGTCACAAGCAAATCTCAGCAGACAGCGCCAGGTGTCTTTATCGATACCTCAATCTACCTACCTAAGAAAACTCCAGCTCCAGCAATTCTTCTGGCACATGGTTTTGGTGGTTCAAAAGATTCTGTTGTAAGCGAAGCTCAAGCATTTCAAAAACGTGGATACGTAGTTATGACATGGACTGCCCGTGGTTTCGGAAAATCTACGGGGCAGATTTCTATGAACTCACTTTCAGCAGAAATTGCAGATGTCCAAGAGCTGATTACAACTTTAAGCAAACGTAAAGATGTTCTGCAGGATCGCTTTGGCGACCCAGTTGTTGGGATAGCAGGTGGTTCTTATGGAGGAGCTGCAGCGCTTCTTACTGCGTCACAAGATAAGCGCATTGATGCAGTTGTTGCCGACATTACCTGGAACGACTTGAGCCAAGCGCTCTTTCCGCAATCATCTAGCGATATCGCCGAAGCAGGGCCATTTAAGAAGATCTGGACCGGCACCTTCTTTGCGCTAGCCACACTGCAAAGCGCTTACTTGGGTGAGTGTGGGGCGTTAACCAATGAATGGTGCGCTGCCTATAAGAGCGCAGTGATGAATGGGAAACCAAGTGCAGCTGAGCGCAAACTACTTCGTTCGGTCTCTCCTGTATCAGTTCTCTCTTCCATAAAAGCACCTACTTTGCTTTCACAGGGACAGGCAGATTCACTCTTTCCGCTCAATGAAAGTTCGCAGACTGCAGCCGTCCTAAAAAAGAACGGCGTTCCACTCTCAATGATTTGGCATGCAGCAGGCCACGACGGTGGAGCGGATGAGAAGAAGTACCTGCAAGAGCAGTACTCGCGCTGGTTCGATAAACATTTATTGAAGCAAGATATAGATTTCCCACTCTTTCAATTTACCAAGACCAACGGTTCAATCTCACTCCAAGATTCAACTGCTATTCCAAAGTCCTTTACCGCAACACGTTTACCCTTTGAAGCAGAGATGAAACAGCTTCCGCTTCTTGCCCAGCCTGCTGCAATGTCTTATCCAGTTGGCGGAATTCCAAGTGCAATCTCATCACTACCTGGAATTGGTTCTGCTGGAAGTTTGGCTGCAACAGTTGCTTCAAATATTGCAGGGTTTAGCCCAGCTTTTGTCCCAGGTCAGAGTGGATTCTTGAATAGCGCAGTTCTGAAAGAGCCAATTTCTGTTACTGGCTCATCACGAATCAAAGTGCGAGTGACGAGTACTACTGGGAGCGCAACGCTCTTCTTCTCGCTGGTTACCAAGTCACCCAGTGGTGCGATCTCACAACCAAATGGAATTGTCTCGCCAATTCGAGTAACTAATATTCCGGCAGAAGGTCGCGACATCACCGTGACACTTCCTGCAGTCATTCTCGATGCAGCTATTGGAGACACGGTAGCGATTGGAATTTCAAGTACTGATCAAGGTTATGAACTTCCTAAATCACCAGCTTTTTACTCTGTCACAGCGCTATCGCCTCTGGAATACCCTGTCATCAACGCAGTACCGGCAGCAGGTTCGAGCGCTAATTGGCTCTGGCCCATCTTGGCTTTACTTACTCTCGTTGGAGCAGTTCTCTTTGTCTATATTCGTAGACCACGCCCATCTGCACAAGAGCGCGATAAAGATTTCCTAGTTCAGGTCGAAAACCTTTCAAAGACATATAAAGATGGTTATCGCGCAGTCGATGACCTTTCCTTCACGGTAAGTCGTGGACAAGTAGTTGGACTCTTGGGTCCCAACGGTGCAGGAAAGACAACAACTCTTCGTATGTTGATGGGACTTATCTTCCCAACCGAAGGATCCATCTATATGGATGGCAAGGCTGTCTACCCAGGATCACCAGCGCTAGCAAACCTCGGAAGCTTTGTTGAAGGTCCAGGATTCTTGCCGCACCTATCAGGCCGTGAAAATCTTGATCTCTACTGGAAGTCCATCGGACGCACCGGAGAAAAGTATTTAGATGAAGTTATCTCAATTACTAAGTTAGGAACCGCCCTCGATAAGAAGGTGCGTTCTTATAGCCAAGGAATGCGTCAACGTTTAGCAATCGCACAAGCCATGCTTGGTATGCCAGATCTACTCGTTCTGGATGAACCTACCAACGGTCTTGATCCACAACAGATTGCTGAGATGCGCCAGGTCCTTAAGGATTACGCAAAGACTGGTCGCACAGTCATTGTCTCTTCTCACCTACTTGCTGAGGTCCAGCAGACCTGTTCGCACGTTGTATTGATGCACCGCGGTAAGTTAATTGCCTTTGGTCCAATGAAGAAGATTCTGACCAAGAACCGACAAGCACGCAGCCTGGAAGAGATCTTCCTTGAATTAATTGGCGATGACCTAGTTATCGGTAAGGAGTTGTCATGACATATCAAGCGAATCAAACTCTTCCGTATCGCGTAGAGCTGTATCGCCAGCTTAAGCGCAAGCGCACCGCTTTCGCCTATGGCTTTGTGCTCTCACTTCCCATTCTTGTTGCAATCGCTGTGAAATTTGGACCATCTGGAAATAGCGGAGGACCAACCCGTCTTGGCTCTGGCACAACCGACCTCATTGGTCTGGCAACGCTGGGCGCTGCAAACTTCACAACAACGATGCTCTACTTCTCAACGCCATTCTTACTTGTGACAGTCATCGCGCTCTTTAATGGCGACACAGTTGCCAGTGAAGCTTCATGGTCAACGTTGAGATATTTACTCGCATCCCCTGTTCCGCGCACACGTCTTTTGCTTCAGAAGATAAAGGTGAGCCTCACGCTCTCATTGATTGCAGTCTTGTTGGTACCGCTCTCAGCATGGATTGTCGGCACAATAGCTTTTGGGCTTAAGCCTCTTCAAACCCCATTGGGTGCGACCTTTGATAACGCAACTGCGATATCGCGTATTGCGATCATGACTGGTTATTTAGCGATATCTCTACTCTTCGTGGCAGGGCTCGCCTTTTACTTAAGCGTTCGCACCGATGCTCCACTTGGCGCAGTGGGCGTTGCTGTGGGTATCTCAATCTTGCTTAACATCTTGGATGCGATTACAGCACTTGGTGTGGTGCGCGAATGGTTACCAGTGCACTACGCCTTTAGTTGGTTTGATGCACTATCAATAACCATCGATTGGTCACAGATGATTCGTGGCGCTTCTTACTGCGCCATGGCAGGAATACTCTTCTACGCTCTGGCAATCATGAAGTTTGCTAAGAAAGATGTTACTTCTTAAAAAACTTCTTCGGGTTGAGCTTCGCGCCTTGCTCCTTCACTCTTTCAAGAGTGCGTTGTGCCCATGCGAATTCGAGCCCCAATACGAGCAATCCAAGAATCACCAACGGAATAGTGAAAGGTCCTGGCAGTACAGAGAGCAACAAACCGATCACAATAAGAGTCGATCCGATGACCGACACTATTGTTTTACGGATAGCAGATGGAATTAACTTCCAGCCTTTAGCTATCTCTCTCTTCATCATCCTGGCTTCCTGTAATGCGACCAGCGTGTGCCTTGGCTGATGGATCGGACTTTGTCTTCACCAAGCTAGCCACCGTCGACACGATAAGGATAGTACCGATTACACCCAGGCTGATTGAGGTAGGAATCTTAGGAATTGAGGCGAATTCTTCGTGAAGGTAAGTCATGATCAACTTCACTCCGATAAACATCAAGATAATTGAGAGCCCAAGAGATAGGTAAACCAGGCGGTCCAAGAGCCCCTTCACGAGGAAGTAAAGGGCGCGAAGTCCAAGAAGCGCGAAGGCGTTAGCTGAAAAGACCAAGAATGTCTCTGAGGTAACACCGAAAGTTGCTGGAATTGAGTCAAGGGCGAAGAGCAAGTCTGTTGAAGCAATTGCAACCATGACCATGAACATGGGGGTCGCATAACGCTTGCCGTTCTGGCGGATAAAGAGCTTTGTTCCATGATATTCATCAACCATAGCTACACGCTTGCGCATAAGTTTGACCAACTTGTTATCGCCCGGTTCTGGATCTTCATCCCAGTGCTTAAAGAGGCCAACACCTGTCCAAATAAGAATTGCACCGAAGATGACGAAGGTGAAGGCAAAGGCTGCCAGCGCTGCTGCACCCACTGCAATAAAGATGGCACGTAAGACAAGTGCCAAGATAACTCCGAAGAGCAGGATGCGCTGGTGATAAATACCTGGGACCGCAAATTGCGCCAGGATAATTACGAAGACGAAGAGGTTATCGACAGATAAAGATTTCTCAACTAAGTACGCTGCGAAGAACTCTGTTCCCTTTTGATTGCCGTATTGCGCCCATACCCAGATTCCAAAGGCGATAGCCAGACCGATATAAAAAATTGACCAGCTCGCTGCCTCTTTGAATTTAACCTCGTGGGGCTTTGCGCTAACGGTTAAGAGATCGACCACGACGAGCAGAAGAATTGCTCCGACGGTAAGTGACCAGACTAGTAATGAGACATCCATGAATAAGCTCCTTGACTCGCGTAATGAGAAACGTGGTCAAGGTCTTCCTAACCGAAATCGAATTTCGGCCAGCGCCCCGGGTTTTTACACCGTATTGACGAGGTAGCTGTATCTAGGTACTCCCCTTAAACGTTGCGAAGTCTAAGTGCGACTTACAGGTATCGCAAATTGACCTCTATTATCAGAGCCTTAAGCCAAGGGGGAACAATGAGCACAATCGTCAATCACTGGATCAATGGCGCTGAATTTGTCAGTAAATCAGGAAGAACTTTCCCGGTCTATGACCCAGCGCTCGGAACAGAGACAAAGCGAGTAGCTCTAGCCGATCAGGCCGAAATTAACGCAGCTATCAAGGCCGCTAAAGATGCCTTCCCAAGCTGGCGCGATGAATCACTGGCTAAGCGCCAGCAGATTATCTTTAAGTTCCGCGAACTTCTTAATGAGAGAAAGCCAGAGCTTGCTGAAATCATCACCAGCGAACATGGCAAGGTGCTCTCAGATGCGCTCGGTGAAATCACTCGTGGCCAAGAAGTTGTTGAATTCGCAACAGGTATCCCTCACCTGCTCAAAGGTTTTTATTCCGAGAATGTCTCAACTGGCGTAGATGTCTATTCAACTCGTCAGCCACTCGGCGTTGTTGGAATCATCAGCCCATTTAACTTCCCAGCGATGGTGCCAATGTGGTTCTACCCAATCGCAATCGCCGCCGGAAATACAGTTGTCATTAAGCCATCTGAAAAAGATCCAACTGCCTCTATGTGGATCGCCAAGCTCTGGAAAGAAGCTGGATTACCTGATGGAGTCTTTAACGTACTCAATGGCGATAAAGAATCAGTAGACGGACTTCTTAATAGCCCAGATGTTGAATCAATTTCATTCGTGGGTTCAACGCCTATCGCGCAATACATTTACGAGAACGCTTCACGTAACGGTAAGCGCGTGCAAGCACTTGGTGGAGCTAAGAACCACATGCTCGTTCTTCCAGATGCAGATCTCGAACTCGTTGCAGACTCAGCCATTAACGCGGGCTTCGGCAGCGCTGGCGAGCGCTGTATGGCAATCTCAGTAGTTGTTGCAGTAGAACCAGTTGCAGATAAGTTGATTCCAAAGATTGTTGAACGTATGGGCAAACTGCGCACAGGCGATGGTCGCCGTGGTTGCGATATGGGTCCACTTGTTACCAAGGAACACCGCGATAAGGTCGCTTCATATATCGATATCGCGGAAAAAGATGGCGCAACCGTTGTCGTTGATGGTCGTAATCCAACAGTTGATGGTGAGCCAAATGGTTTCTGGCTTGGGCCAACTCTGGTCGATAAGGTTCCAACGACTTCTAAGGTCTACACCGAAGAAATCTTTGGACCAGTACTTTCTATCGTGCGCGTAAAGAGCTACGACGATGGCGTAAAGCTCATTAATAGCGGCGCATTCGGTAACGGCACAGCAATCTTTACCAACGATGGTGGCGCAGCTCGTCGCTTCCAGAATGAGATTGAAGTAGGAATGGTCGGAATCAACGTTCCTATCCCTGTTCCTGTTGCTTACTACTCATTCGGTGGTTGGAAGCAATCACTCTTTGGCGATACCAAAGCGCACGGCGTTGAAGGCGTTCACTTCTTCACACGCGGCAAGGCGATTACATCCCGTTGGTTAGATCCAAGCCACGGCGGAATCAACCTCGGCTTCCCACAGAACTAATTCGATAGATGCCATCTCAATCGCAGAAGTGGTTCTTCCGTTCATCGGAACTCGCCCACGGTGATTGGGATGTGCATATCGATGCTGCCAACCCACCAGCAGAAGGCTGGAAGTACACCGGCTTGCGCATTGGCACCATTGATAAGCCACTGACGCTTCCAGCTGATACCAATGAACGAATTATCTTTCTCCTTGAAGGAACCAGCGCTCTTGTTGAATATGTAGTTGCTGGCGGTGCACCTGCCAGCCAAGTGCTTGCCGGTCGTAAGTCCGTCTTTCATGGACCAAGTGATTTTCTCTATTTACCAATTAATACTTCAGCCACTATTACTGGTGATGGCCGCATTGCCGTGGGTGAAACTCCTGCAACAGTTTCAAAGCCAGTTCAATTTACCCCCAAAGATAAAGTGCAAGTTGCTATCCGTGGCGCCGGTCGTGAATCCAGACAAGTGCACAATCTAGGAATGCCAGACACACTTGATGCTGATCGCATGGTTGTCTGCGAAGTAATTGTCCCTGCGGGAAATTGGTCGGGCTCTCCTTCACATAAACATGATTGTTATGTACCAGGAAAAGAATCAACCCTTGAAGAGATTTACTACTTCGAAAGCGCAGTCACTCGCGGTGCAACGACTGCGGCATCTTCACCATTTGGTTACTTCCGCGGAACTTCTGCCGATAACCGTCCCTATGATGTTGCAGAAGAGATTCACTCAGGCGATGTAGCTCTCGTTCCTTACGGCTGGCATGGTCCAGCTGCAGCAGGTCCCGGATATGACCTCTATTTCTTTAATGTGATGGCCGGGCCTGACCCAGAGCGCGCATGGAATGCCACCGATCATCCTGATCAAGTATGGATTCGACAGACTTGGCAATCACAGCAAACAGACCCAAGATTGCCCTACGGAGCATAGGAAGGAATTGATATGGCGATGCGAAAGATGACTGTCAGCCAGGCGATTGTTGAATTCCTGGCCCACCAATACACAGTCGATGGCGATCATCGCGAACGCACAATTCCTGGAATCTTTGGAATCTTTGGCCACGGAAATGTTGCCGGCATCGGACAAGCGCTCAAACAATTCTCTGTCGATAGCCCGTCTCTAATGCCTTATTACCAAGCGCGTAATGAACAAGCGATGGTGCATGAATCATCTGCCTTTGCACGAATAAAGCGTCGTCGTGCCACTTTTGCATGCGCGGCTTCAGTTGGGCCAGGTGCAACCAACATGCTTACCGGTGCTGCTGTTGCAACCACTAATCGCTTACCGGTGCTGTTGCTGCCATCTGACACCTTCGCTAATCGCTCATCGGATCCAGTATTGCAACAGCTAGAAGTTCCTCATGATGCATCTATCTCTGTCAACGATGCTTTCAAACCGCTTTCGCGTTTCTTTGATCGTGTGCAGCGACCAGAACAAGTCTTCTCTGCGCTCTTAGGTGCAATGCGCGTGCTGACTGATCCTGTCGAAACCGGCGCTGTGACCATCTGTCTTCCTGAAGATGTGCAGGCTGAAATCATTGAAGTCCCAGAAGAGTTCTTGGCAGATCGTGAATGGCATATTCGTCGTCCACGGGCAGAAAGCTCGGTTCTTGCCGAAGCTGCACGCGTTATTGCATCTGCTAAAGCTCCACTCATCATCGCAGGTGGCGGAGTTATCTACTCTGATGCTCACCAAGCGCTACAGAAGTTTGTCGAACAGACAAAAATTCCAGTCAGCGCATCACAGGCTGGAGTTGGTTCACTTAACTGGGATCACCCACAGTATTTAGGCTCCGTTGGAGCCACAGGAACAACTGCTTCAAATCGCCTGGCTAAAGAGGCTGATGTCGTCATCGGAATCGGTACTCGCTACAGCGATTTCACAACATCGAGCCGCACCGCCTTCCAAAATCCAGATGTGCGCTTTATCAATATCAATATCGCTTCATTTGATGCCTTTAAGCACGGCAGCGCACTGCCAGTTGTCGCAGATGCACGCGAGACTCTTGTTGAATTGACGTCGTTACTTACAAAGTTCCAAGTTTCAGCTGACTATGCAGCGCGCGCTGCTAAAGAAAAGCGTGAATGGGATGCAGTAGTTGATGCAGCCTTTGTTGATCAAAAACGTGCACTACCCAGCCAAACAGAAATCATTCACGCGGTGCAATCTGCATCTGATGCACATGACACAGTGATTTGTGCAGCAGGTTCGCTGCCGGGTGATCTTCACAAGTTATGGCGCGTGCGTTCACCACTTGGCTATCACGTTGAATATGCCTTCTCTTGTATGGGATATGAAATTGCCGCTGGCTTAGGCGCAGCCCGCGCAGGCGCAATGCCGATCGTGATGGTCGGCGATGGTTCATATCTGATGATGCACACTGAAATTGTTTCAGCAGTTGCCGAAGGACTTAAATTTGTGATTGTTTTGATTCAAAACCATGGCTTTGCCTCAATCGGCCATCTCTCCGAAAGTATCGGCTCCCAACGCTTTGGCACCCAATACCGATTCCATGATGCATCCGGTAATAACTTTGAAAGTGGCAAAAAGTTGCCGATTGATTTAGCAGCGAACGCTGCAAGCCTCGGTATTGATGTCATCAGCATCAATGAATCTCCTTCTGCAATTGCCGATCTGCATGCTGCGGTTAAGAAGGCGAAGTCTTCAAAGACGGCCACCTTGATTCACATCAATAGCGACCCTCTTCTCTATTCACCTTCCGGAGAAGGTTGGTGGGATGTTCCAATTGCGCCAATTTCAACTTTGAAGAGCACCCAAGATGCATATGCGAAGTACTCAGTAGATATTAAGAAGCAACGCCCGTTGCTTGGTAATGGCAGAAAAGATAAGAAATAGGAGCCCACTCATGACACAGCAAATCCGCGTAGGTACCGCACCCGATTCATGGGGTGTCTGGTTTCCCAGCGAACCTCATCAAGTGCCATGGGATCGCTTCCTTGATGAAGTCGTAGAAGCGGGTTACCACTGGATTGAACTTGGGCCATATGGATATCTGCCAACTGATCCAAAGCAGCTAGAAGATGAACTTGGTAAGCGCAATCTCAAGATGACTGCTGGAACCGTATTTACTGGATTCCATAAAGAAGATGAGAGCCAATGGCAGCGCGCCTGGGATCAAGCACTCGCTGTTGCAACGCTTGTTTCAAAGTTAGGCGTCGAACACCTCGTTGTTATCCCTGATCTGTGGCGCGATGACAAGACCGGCCAGGCCCGGGAATCTCGCACACTTTCCAATGAACAGTGGAAGCGACTTGCTGCAGGACATAACAAGTTAGGTAAGGCGCTCCTTGAAGAGTTCGGTATTCATCAGCAGTTCCATTCACATGCAGATAGCCATATTGGTACCTATCAAGAAGTTGAGCGCTACTTGCAAGAGACTGATCCAAAGTATTCAAACCTCTGCCTTGATACCGGACACTTTGCTTACTACTTAGGTGACAACATCAAGATGATGAACGCCTATCCAGAGCGCATCGGCTACCTGCACCTGAAGCAGGTACACCCAGATATCTTGGCTGAGACCCTGAAGAATGATCTTCCATTCGTTGAAGCAGTTGCTAAGGGAGTTATGACAGAGCCAGGCTTTGAAGGAGTACCAAAGTTTGCGCCCATCATTGAGCGCGCACTTGAAATCAATCCAGATATCTTCGCCATCATCGAACAAGATATGTATGGCTGCCCTGTTGATATGCCATTCCCGATTGCACAGCGCACTCGCGAACATATCTTGGCTGCCACCCGCGCTGCACGCGTGAAGTAAGCGTCAATGGCTAAGAAGACTCTCGGCTACGGCCTCATCAGCGTTGGCTGGATGGGTCGCGTACATAGCCGCGGGCTTTCACAAGTTCCAGAACGTTACCCAGAACTTGGCGTTGCCATTCGTAAAGTGATTGCAGCTGACACCCTGGAATCTGCGCGCGAAAGCGCTGTCAACCTCATGGGGTTTGAGCAAGCCACTGAAAACTATCTCGATGTCATTAACCATCCCGATGTCGATATCGTTTCAATCTGTTCCCCAAACTTCCTCCATCACGAAATTGCTATGGCAGCCATCAAGGCAGGCAAAGATTTCTGGATTGAAAAGCCGATGGGTCGTAGCGAAGTGGAATCTCGCGAAATTGCAGAAGGTGCAATCGCTAAGGGTTTGATGACTGCGGTGGGATTTAACTATCGCCAATCCCCTGCCATCGCTCATGCACGCGAGCTTGTGCGTGGCGGCAAGCTTGGAAAAATCTATAACGTCGAAGTCAAGATGATTGCCGATTATGTCAATGATCCAGAGGGCGCATTTACCTGGCGCTATGTCAATGAATTCGCCGGCTCTGGAGTTTTGGGTGACTTGATGTCACATGGCTTTGATTTAGCCCAGTATGTAGTCGATGACATCACCGAAATCAACGCCCAATCAGAGATTTTTATCAAAGAACGTCGTGAGGCAGCTCCGGGCACTTCACACTTTGCCAAAAATGCATCCGGTGAACTTCGCACAGTCGAAAATGAAGATTGGACTTCAGGAATGATGCGCTTTGCCAATGGCGCAAGCGGCACCTTCGAAAGTTCGCGAATTAGCGTTGGTCCATCATGCGAATACAGCATTGAAGTCCGTGGCTCATTGGGCACAATTCGTTGGAACTTTGAACGCTTGACTGAACTTGAGGTCGCTTTCCGTGATGCTCCTGAATATGGCTTCACCCGTGCGCTTTCAGCACCAGGTGATGGTCACTACGGCAACTTTCAACCAGGACGTGGAATATCGATGAGCTTTGATGATCTAAAAACTATTGAGGCTTCCCTCTTTATAAAGTCAGTACTAGAACGTAAGCAGTATGCGCCATCGGCATCAGATTGTTACTCAGCAGCTGAATGTATTGCCGCCGCAAAACGCTCAATAGCATCAGGATCTTGGCAAAAAGTTAACCCAGTCAATACCAATCGCACCACAAAGGAACTCAAATGACCGAGTCACCATTTCTCTACATGAAGAAGAATTCCAAGACTGTTCTGTGGAATGACTCAGCTGATCCCAAAGAGCTCAAAGATGCACTTACGTGGGGAATCG
>CAZHPQ010000018.1:0-17979 GCA_964533845.1 uncultured Candidatus Planktophila sp. | reverse complement strand
GCCCATGAATTGGAGCGACCATGAAGCTAGCAATCTCACTCTTTCTTGTTGCTGTGATTGCAATTTCAATCAGCAGACGTCTAAGACTTTCCGCTCGGTACGAAAGAGCGCCTCGTGAACTTAATACGTGGACTGCGCTCGATAAAGGAATTGATCCAACTGAGGAGACTAAGTGAGCGTCCTCGATTCAATCATTGAAGGAGTCCGCGAAGATTTAGCAGCGCGCCGTGGATCCATGGCTGCCCTACATGAACGTATTGATGCACAAGCACCAGCGCTCGATGCTCACTCATTTCTCTCGCGCGCTGAAATGAATGTGATCGCAGAGGTAAAGCGCTCATCGCCTTCAAAGGGAAACCTGGCACCGATTACAGATCCCGCAGCCCTTGCAGAGAAGTACCAAGAGGCAGGCGCTGCTGCTGTCAGCGTTCTGACTGAGCAACGCAGATTTGGTGGCTCACTTGCAGATCTTGATGCAGTGCGTTCTCGCATAGAGATTCCTGTTTTACGAAAAGACTTTATGGTTGATGAATATCAATTTCTGGAAGCGCGCGCACATGGCGCAGATATCGTCTTGTTGATTGTGGCAGCGCTGTCCAAGAGCCAACTTAAGGACTTCTACGATCTTGCTACCGAACTTGGCATGGCCTCTCTCATTGAAGTCCATACACAATCGGAACTGGAAAGCGCTATGGATATCTCACCTCGCATCGTGGGAGTTAATTCGCGAAATCTTAAAACTCTTGAAGTTAGCGCATCAATATTTGAAGAGCTCATTCCGACGATTCCATCCTCTGTTATTCGAGTTGCGGAGTCAGGGATTTCAACGCGAGCAGATGTCGGTCAAGCCCAAAAGGCGGGGGCAACTGCAATCCTTGTCGGTGAATCCCTCGTGAAATCGGGTGATCCAATTTCTGCAATGCGTGAACTACTAGGACACGGGTAGGCTTTCACTCATGACAACTCTTGATGAGATTGCGGGCCACTTTGGCCAATATGGAGGGCGCTTTGTCCCAGAAGCGTTGATTGGAGCCCTTGAAGAACTCGATGCAGCGCGCATCAAGGCCCAGACTGATCCGACATTTATTGCAGAGTTAGCAGAACTTCATCGCACCTATACAGGTCGTCCAAGCATTCTTACTGACGCAAAACGTTTTGCAGAACATGCAGGCGGTGCACGAATTCTCTTGAAACGTGAAGATCTCAATCACACCGGAAGCCATAAGATCAATAATGTTCTCGGTCAAGCGTTACTCACCAAACGCATGGGCAAAAAACGCATCATCGCCGAAACTGGTGCCGGCCAACATGGAGTCGCATCAGCCACTGCTGCGGCGTTGATGGGTCTTGAATGTGTTGTCTATATGGGCGAAGAAGATACGAGGCGTCAGTCGCTCAATGTTGCTCGGATGAAGTTATTGGGCGCAGAAGTAATTCCCGTAACTTCAGGATCACGCACTCTTAAGGACGCGATTAATGAGGCGATGCGCGACTGGGTGACCAATGTTGAAACCACGCATTACATGCTCGGCACAGTTGCCGGTCCGCACCCATTTCCTTCTATGGTGCGCGACTTCCATAAAATTATTGGCGAAGAATCTCGTGAACAAGTATTGGCGCTGACTGGGAAACTTCCAACCGCAGTACTCGCCTGTGTCGGGGGAGGATCCAATGCCATCGGAATCTTCCATCGCTTTATCTCTGATCCTGAGGTTCGTTTAATCGGACTTGAAGCAGCAGGAGATGGCGTTGAAACTGGAAGACATGCAGCAACAATTACTGGCGGAAGCCCAGGTGTGCTTCACGGAAATCGCACATATGTTCTTCAAGATGAGAATGGTCAGACAATTGAATCCCATTCAATCTCGGCGGGACTTGATTACCCAGGTGTTGGACCCGAGCACGCATACCTGCATGACATCGGTCGCGCTGAATATCGTGCAATTACCGATGCGCAAGCGATGCACGCATTCGCACTTCTTTGCAAGACCGAAGGAATCATTCCTGCCATCGAGACCGCACATGCGCTAGCTGGTGCGCTTCAAATCGGTAATGAACTTGGCCCTGAAGCGGTATTGCTTATCAACTTATCTGGGCGTGGCGATAAGGATGTTCAGACAGCGGCGCAGTATTTTGGAATTCCCCTGTAAATGTCAACACCGCTTGATGATCTCTTTGTAAAGGTCCGTGCTGAAAATAGAGCGGCGCTTATCGCGTACATACCTGCAGGATTTCCAACTATTGAAGGTTGTAAGAAAGTAATCCAAGCCTTTATTGAAGGTGGCGTTGATGCCATTGAAATCGGCTTCCCCTACAGCGATCCAGTGATGGATGGTCCGACGATTCAAGCTGCTGCAGATCAATCACTCTCGCAAGGCACAAACGCTGGCGATGTATTTGATGCGCTGAAAGTTGCTACCGATTCTGGTGTGCCTGCAGTGGTGATGACGTACTGGAATCCAATCGAAAAATATGGAGTCGAGAAGTTTGCGAAATCAATTGCAGCAAATGGTGGCTCAGGAGTGATTACTCCAGATCTCACCATTGAAGAATCAGCAGAATGGAAATCTGCGGTAGAAGAGAACGAGATCAATCCCATTTATGTCGTTGCTCCAAGTACATCTGCACATCGCCTGCCACAAGTAACTTCTCGTTGTGGTGGCTTTGTTTATGCAGCAAGTCTCATGGGGGTAACTGGAACGCGCGCCGCTGTTTCATCAGGAGCTCCTGACCTTGTAGCCCGCATTAGAGAAACAACAGACCTGCCAATTGCAGTTGGGCTTGGAGTTTCAACTCGCGAACAAGCCAAGGGCGTTGCAGGATATGCAGACGGAGTAATTGTGGGATCGGCATTCATAAAAGTGATGCAGGATGCCCCAAATGAGGCAGAAGGATTGAAATCTGTGAAAGAGTTAGCACAACAACTTTCTTTGGGAGTGCGAGAAGGACGATGAAGAAAATTCAGCCATGGCTGGGCCTTGCCGCTCGACTCATCCTTGGCGGGACTCTGATTCTTGCAGGTTATCTCAAATTTGATGAGCTGGATAAATCGCAGATGGCGGTTAGGGCTTATGAGATGCTGCCGATTCCACTCGCAAATTTCCTCGGAATCTTCTTGCCATTCTTTGAACTGGCAGTTGGAATCCTCCTAGTGATCGGAGCTGGTGTTCGTATCAGCGCAGCTCTAAGCGCCTTGCTAATGATCGCCTTCATGATTGGGATCTCTCAAGCTTGGGCACGCGGACTCTCTATCGACTGCGGATGTTTCGGCGGCGGCGGACAAGTTCCTGAAGGCGAAGCCAACTATCTGACCCCACTACTGCGCGACACAGGTTTGGCGCTCTTGGGAATTTACTTAACCTTCTTCCCACACACTAAATTTGGCCTGGACAAATCACCAGCGCCTGCGACACAACTAGGAGAAAGCAATAATGGCTAAACAACCAGGAAAAGATAACTTCACTCGCAATCTCGTGATTGCAGTCGTAGTAGGCGTTGTCCTCATTATGTTGGTGCCAACTCTGCTCTCTCGACAGACCGACTCATCAGCAAGCATCCCAGCAAGCGTCTCAGCTGAGCGCGGCTATGGAGTCGTCTTTAATGATGAGCTCACGGGTGTACCTGTTATTGATATCTATGAAGATTTCCAGTGCCCTGTCTGCGCTCAATTCGAACAACTCAATGGCGCTTATATTGAATCTCTTATCGCCGAAAAGAAGGCGACAGTTGTTTATCACACACTCTCATTCTTGGGACCTGAATCAGTCAACGCAGCTAATGCTGCAGCATGTGCTGCCGATGAAGGTAAATTCCTTGAATACCACCGTCTGCTGATGATGAATCAGAAGGCAGAAAATTCTGGGGCTTGGGACAATAATTTTCTTGCAAGCATCGGACAGACGGCCGGAATCACCAGCCAAAAGTTCAGCAGCTGCGTCAACAAAGGTGAATACCTAGGTTGGGTCAGCAATGTTGCGGCAGCTGGCGCAAAGGCAAATGTCAATTCAACGCCAACTGTATTCGTCAACGGTAAAGAAATTGACCGTAATGCGAGCGAATACTTTGATGCCGCGAAGTTCAAAGCTGCAGTAGAGCGCGGATAAGAATTTTGCAAGCCTTTCCAACTCCGAGCACATCGGCAGTTGAGTTAGGGCCATTCACAATTCACTTCTATGCTCTCTGTATCATTGCGGGGGTAGCGGCAGCGATCTGGATTGGCAATAAGCGATTTGTCGCAGCCTTTCCAGGTGCAAAAACTGTTGTCGGTGATGTTGCTATCGTGGCCGTTCCAAGTGGTGTGATTGGTGGCCGTCTCTACCATGTGGTCACTTCTCCAGAACTTTACTTCGGCGATGACGCAAACTTTGTTGATATCTTTAAAATCTGGAATGGCGGGCTTGGAATCTGGGGCGCCATTTGTTTAGGTGCGTTAGGCGCATATATTTCTTACCGCAAAATCGCCCGCCGCATCGAACTCCCGAGCTTTGCTCACTTCGCCGATGCCTTGGCGCCCGGATTGCTTCTTGCACAAGCAATTGGTCGATTCGGAAATTGGTTTAATGGAGAACTTTTTGGCCGGCCGTTAGATTCTTGGTGGGCTTTAGAAATTCCAGCAAACCTTCGCCCTATTGGATATCAAGACTTTGCCACATTCCATCCGACCTTTGCTTATGAAGCAATCGCCACCACAGCCCTTGCGATTATTCTGATTGCGCTAGGCACGAGATATCCAGCCGGCTCAATTTTTGCTCTCTATGTCGCAGGCTATTCTCTTGCTCGATTCTTTATCGAAGGAATCCGCATTGATCAGGCTCATGTTTGGGGTGGGCTACGTCTCAATCAATACGTTGCAATCGCCCTTTTCTCGTGCGCATGCGCTGCCTTCATCAGATTGAAGCGCTCTGACAGGTAGGCTTGCAAAATGGCCTTAGAAGATGTCTATCAACGCAATCTCAGCCATCGCACTCATCGCGCCGGCTGGCTACGCGCTGCAGTCCTTGGCGCAAATGACGGTTTAGTTTCTACTGCAAGTTTGATGATTGGTGTAGCAACAGCGCGCGCAGGAGAGCAGAGTTTCCTAGTAACCGCAGGAGCTGCCGGAATTGCAGCTGGTGCTATGTCAATGGCCGTTGGCGAATATGTCTCTGTGCGTTCACAAAATGACATTGAAGAATCTGATCGCCTACTGGAGATTGAACATCTTGCCATCGATCCTGCTGGCGAACTAGAAGAGTTAGTGCAAATCTATATAAAGCGTGGTCTGTCGCGGGAATTAGCTTTGCAAGTAGCAGAAGAGATGCATAGGAAGGATCCACTCGAGGCTCACCTTCGAGATGAATTAGGCCAACACCCTCATACCAAGGCGCGCCCAGTTCAAGCTGCGATTGCATCAGCCCTGAGCTTTACTGCAGGCGGACTTATTCCATTTGCTGGAGCATTCGCGCCATCCTTCGGACAGGCAGCGTGGAGCATCGTCGCATTCACCATCATCGGCCTTACCTTCACCGGAGTATTGAGCGCACGCATTGCAGGATCTAAGTTACTTACTCCCACCGCACGCGTCATCGCTGGCGGCTGCCTCGGTATGGCCATCACCGCAGGAATTGGGCAGGCTCTGCATATAAGTGGCATCTAAACCACCTAGGTTGCTACTCTTTCACTACTGATTCGGCAGGCGCACCATTGCTTACCGATCACGGGCCAAAGTTGTCCCTTTTGTTTTACGAAAAAAGGACAACGGGTTATGGCACTCTCATCAAACTATCCCGCACGCCAGGGTCTCTACGATCCTGCCAACGAGCATGATGCATGCGGCGTTGCGATGGTTGCCACCCTCAATAAAGTTGCAACACATGAAATTGTCGAGAAGGCGCTCACCGCTCTTCGCAATCTTGAACACCGTGGCGCATCAGGCGCTGAACCAGATAGCGGAGATGGTGCAGGAATTCTCATTCGCGTTCCTGACGCTTTTTATAAAGCAGTCACAGAATTCTCACTTCCGGCAGAAGGCTCATATGCAACAGGTATTGCATTTATTGCACAGGGCGCAGATGTTCAGGGCGAAATTGCAAAAATCGCAACAGAAGAAGGCCTCACAGTTCTGGGTTGGCGTGAACTTCCAATTAACTCATCCTCTCTTGGCAAGACAGCACTTTCGGTTATGCCAAAGTTCGAACAGTTATTTGTTTCAGGTAAGAAGAATGAATCAGGGCTCGCACTTGATCGCTTAGCTTTTGCTCTTCGCAAGAGAGCAGAGCATTCGCTCGATCTTTATTTCCCGTCACTTTCTTCGCAGACAATTGTTTACAAAGGCATGCTCACAACTGGGCAGCTGGAAGAGTTCTTCCCAGATCTCAGTGATGAAAGAGTCGTCTCACCACTAGCGCTCGTTCACTCACGTTTTTCAACCAACACTTTCCCATCATGGCCATTGGCGCACCCGTATCGCTTTATCGCTCACAACGGTGAAATCAATACAGTCAAGGGAAACCGTAACTGGATGCGCGCACGCGAATCACTTCTTGCCAGTGACCTCATCGGTGGAGATCTCAAGCGCCTCTTCCCAATCGTTGAAATGTCAGGATCTGACTCTGCCTCCTTTGATGAAGTCCTCGAACTTCTCTATCTTGGTGGACGTTCACTTCCACATTCAGTCTTGATGATGATTCCTGAAGCATGGGAGAACCATGCGACGATGCCACAGAAGCGTCGTGATTTTTATGCATTCCACGCATCCCTAATGGAACCTTGGGATGGACCAGCATGTGTCACATTTACAGACGGCCATCAAGTTGGCGCGGTTCTTGATCGCAATGGACTTCGTCCTTCACGTTTCTGGGTTACAGATGACGGTCTTGTTGTTCTTGCATCAGAAGTTGGCGTATTGGATTTTCCTGCAGAGAAGATTGTTCGAAAAGGTCGTCTGCAGCCAGGAAAGATGTTCCTTGTTGATATTGAAGCTGGCCGCATTATTGAAGATGATGAGATTAAGGATTCGCTGGCAGATGCAGCTCCTTATGGACAGTGGCTTAAGGATGGAATGATCAAACTCTCTGATCTTCCTTCACGTGAACATATTGTCTATCCGCACAAATCGGTTATCCGTCGCCAGAAAGCCTTCGGTTATACCGAGGAAGAAATCAAAATCATCATTACCCCGATGGCTAAAAGCGGGGGAGAAGCCCTTGGCTCGATGGGCACAGATACTCCAATCGCCGCGCTTTCACAAAAGCCAAGATTGCTCTTCGATTACTTCACCCAGTTGTTTGCACAAGTTACCAACCCACCGCTAGATGCGATTCGTGAAGAGTTAGTAACAAGCTTGGGTGGATCTATTGGCCCAGAACATAACTTGCTTGATCCAGGCCCAGATTCATGTAAGCAAATCTCTCTGGCGTTTCCTGTTATAGATAACGATGAGCTTGCCAAGATTATTCATGTCAATGCTGATGATGATTACCCAGGTCTTGAGGCATACGTTGTTCGTGGTCTCTTCCCAGTTACAGGTAATGGAAACACTCTGCGTATTCGCCTTGAAGAGATTAAGCGCGAAGTTTCAGATGCAATCGCCAAGGGCGCGCGCATCATTGTGCTTTCAGATCGCGATGGCGATGCCGAAGATTGCCCAATTCCATCGCTATTGCTAACAGCAGCTGTTCACCACCACCTAATCCGCGAAAAGACTCGCACCAAGGTGGGTCTTGTAGTTGAAGCTGGCGATGTCCGCGAGGTGCACCATGTTGCTCTCTTGATTGGCTACGGAGCCGCGGCAGTAAATCCATATTTGGTTATGGAGACAGCAGAAGATCTTGTTAATCAAGGCGTTATCACTGGAATCACTCCTGAAAAGGCAGTTCGCAATGTTATTAAGGGCCTTGGCAAGGGTGTTCTTAAGGTGATGTCCAAGATGGGTATTTCAACAATCGCTTCCTATACAGGTGCGCAGGTATTTGAAGCTATTGGCCTTGCACAAGATGTTGTCGATGAATTCTTTGTTGGAACAACTTCACGCCTTGGGGGAGTAGACCTTGATGTCATCGCTGAAGAAACCATTAAGCGCCATCACTTCGCCTATCCAGTAGGCGGAGAGATTCCAGGAGCCAAGCGTCTAGCTGTCGGCGGTGAATACCAATGGCGTCGCGATGGTGAGCCACATCTGTTTAATCCTGAGACTGTATTCGCCCTTCAGCACTCAACTCGCAATAAGCGCTACGACATTTTTAAGCGCTACACATCAAAGGTCAACGATCAAAGCAAAACCTTGATGACTCTGCGCGGACTCTTCCAGTTTAAGGAAGGCGAACGCGCACCTATCTCAATTGATGAAGTGGAACCAATCTCTGAAATTGTGAAGCGCTTCTCAACAGGTGCGATGTCCTATGGATCAGTTTCCCAAGAAGTCCACGAAACGTTGGCGATTGCTATGAACCGTTTGGGCGGCAAATCTAATACCGGCGAAGGTGGCGAAGATGAAGTTCGCTACACCCTTCTTCCTAATGGAGATTCCAAGAAATCTGCAATTAAGCAGGTTGCTTCAGGTCGCTTTGGGGTAACAAGTAATTACTTAATCAATGCAACCGATATTCAGATCAAGATCGCGCAAGGTGCAAAGCCGGGCGAAGGCGGACAGCTCCCTGGAAATAAGGTCTATCCATGGATTGCTAAAGCGCGCTATTCAACTCCGGGTGTTGGGCTAATTTCTCCACCTCCTCATCACGACATTTACTCGATCGAAGATCTAGCTCAGTTGATCCATGATTTGAAGAATGCCAATAAAGATGCACGTGTCCATGTGAAGTTGGTAGCTGAAGTTGGTGTTGGAACCGTTGCTGCCGGTGTTTCAAAAGCACACGCTGATGTCGTTCTGATTTCTGGACACGATGGTGGAACCGGTGCTTCACCATTGACATCACTCAAGCATGCAGGTGCGCCATGGGAGCTCGGTCTTGCCGAAACTCAGCAGACGCTTTTGCTTAATGGTTTACGCGATCGCATTGTTGTTCAAGCGGATGGTCAGCTAAAGACAGGACGCGATGTCGTCATCGCGGCGCTGCTTGGTGCTGAAGAGTTTGGATTTGCAACAGCGCCCCTTGTGGTCTCTGGCTGCATCATGATGCGCGTCTGCCACTTGGATACCTGCCCAGTCGGCGTTGCTACACAGAATCCTGAGCTGCGCAAGAAGTTCAGTGGAAAGCCAGAGTTTGTTGAGACCTTCTTTGAGTATATTGCTGAAGAAGTCCGTGAAATCTTGGCATCCCTTGGCTTCCGCACTTTGCTTGAGGCAGTTGGCCATGTCGAATATCTCGACACCAAGGCTGCAATTGATCACTGGAAAGCAAGCGGTCTAGATCTTTCTCCACTTCTTGTTCGTCCTGATGTTGACTCACCTCTTCATCGCACAACAACACAAGATCATGGGCTGGCCGCAGCTCTTGATAACACCTTGATTGATTTGGCTAAGGCAGCTCTGGAGAAGAAGGAACCTGTCCGAATCGATCTTCCTGTGCGTAACGTCAACCGCACGGTGGGAACGATGTTGGGCGCTGAAATCACTCGTCGCTATGGCGCAGAAGGTCTGCCTGTCGGAACCATTGATGTCACACTTCATGGCTCTGCCGGACAATCTCTTG
Source organism: uncultured Candidatus Planktophila sp. (assembly GCA_964533845.1). Lineage (GTDB taxonomy): Bacteria > Actinomycetota > Actinomycetes > Nanopelagicales > Nanopelagicaceae > Planktophila. Next base: position 8,350 of record CAZHPQ010000018.1, on the reverse strand, counting down.
GGGCTTTTATTCCTCAAGGTCTGACTCTGCGTCTTTACGGTGATTCAAATGACTACGTTGGTAAGGGAATTTCTGGTGGTCGCGTGATTGTTCGTCCAGATGAGAAGGCAACTTTCCCATCTGCAAAGAATGTCATTGCCGGAAACGTGATCGGCTATGGCGCAACGTCAGGTGAAATCTTCATCCGTGGTTTAGTCGGTGAACGTTTCTGTGTTCGTAACTCTGGAGCAACCGCTGTTGTTGAAGGAGTGGGCGACCATGCGCTCGAGTATATGACTGGCGGGACTGCAGTCATTCTTGGCGCAACAGGTCGCAATATTGCAGCGGGTATGTCAGGTGGTCGTGCCTTTGTTCTTGATCTCGATACCGCAATCGTCAATACTGAAATGGTTGATGTACTTGCTGTTCCAGCAGATCAGCGCGAAGTTCTTCGTTCCATCATTTCGACGTTCCACGTTGAAACCGGTTCAGAAGTTGCAGCGAACCTTTTGAAGAACTGGGATACCGAAGTAAACCGCTTCTCACTCATCATGCCGCGCGACTATGCGCGCGTTCTAGCAGCGATTGAGAAGGCGAACCGTGAAGGTCTTCCAGTAGATGAATATGTAATGGAGGTTGTAGCAAATGGCTGATCCAAAAGGATTTATGACCACACCGCGCGAAACCCCAAAGCGCAGACCAGTGGATGTACGCATCAAAGATTGGAAAGAGGTTTACGAGCCACAATCTTTTGAGCACCTGCAAAAGCAGGCTGGTCGCTGTATGGATTGCGGCATCCCGTTCTGTCACTCAGGATGCCCACTCGGAAACCTCATTCCAGAGTGGAACGACCTCATCTACCGTGGAGATAAGGTCGAAGCTATCGATCGCCTCCATGCCACCAACAACTTCCCAGAATTCACCGGTCGCCTCTGTCCTGCGCCATGCGAAACTGCCTGCGTTGTAGGAATCAATCGTGATGCAGTAACCATTAAGCAGGTCGAACTTCGTACCATCGAAGAAGCATTTGATGCCGACAATGTAAAGCCTCTAGCGCCAGATCGTTTGTCGGGAAAGACAGTTGCGGTCATCGGTTCAGGCCCTGCAGGCCTTGCTGCAGCTCAACAACTGACTCGCGCTGGACATACCGTTGCTGTCTATGATCGCGCAGATAAAATTGGCGGGCTCCTTCGCTACGGAATTCCTGAATTTAAAATGGAGAAGCACATCCTGGATCGCCGTCTGGCACAGATGGAACAAGAAGGTACTCGCTTCCGTCCGGGCGTAAATGTTGGTGTCGAACTTACTGGTTCAGATTTGCGTGCGAAGTACGACGCTGTCGTATTAGCTATTGGTGCAACCCAATGGCGCGACCTTTCAATTCCTGGTCGTGACAATAAGGGCATTTATCAAGCGATGGAGTTTTTGCCATGGGGAAACAAGCAAGCGCTCGGGGAAGTAGATGTGCCGCCAATTAATGTTGCGGGTAAACATGTCATTATTTTGGGTGGCGGAGATACAGGCGCAGATTGTCTGGGAACGTCAGTTCGCCAAGGCGCTGCCAGCGTGACACAACTTGAAATCATGCCTCGCCCAAGTGATGAACGACCATCTTCACAACCATGGCCAACGTATCCAATGATTTACCGCGTATCTAGCGCACATGAAGAACTTGATAACCGAGTCTTCTCTGTGAGCACTCAAGAGTTCGTGGGGGATGGCAAAGGAAATCTCAAGGCTCTCAAGATTGTTGAAACAAAGTTTGAGAACGGCAAGTTTGAACCAGTTCCTGGAACTGAGAAAGAACTTCCAGCTGACTTTGTATTTCTTGCGATGGGCTTTACCGGCCCTGAAAAGTCCGCACTCATTGATCAGCTTGAAGTTAAACTCGATGAGCGTGGAAATATTGCGCGTGATGAAAACTTCCAGAGCAGCGAAGAAGGAATCTTCGTCGCTGGAGATGCTGGTCGTGGTCAGTCACTTATTGTGTGGGCTATCGCCGAAGGCCGCTCAGCCGCTGCTGCAGTTGATCGCTATCTGACCGGAGAGACTCAACTCCATTCACCAATCGAGCCGACTACTAGACCTCTGATGGTTTAGAACTCGTTAGTACAGACTCTCTATAGATAAGGTAGGCACATGCGCCGCGCGAAAATAGTTTGCACACTTGGTCCTGCAGTTGAATCACCCGAAAAGGTACGCGAACTCATTGCCGCTGGCATGAATATGGCTCGTCTCAACCTTTCCCATGGGTCCTATGCCGAACACCAAGGTCGCCTTGATCGCGTACGTGCAGCTGCAAAAGAGGCAGGCAAAGCAGTTGCAGTTCTTGTCGACCTTCAGGGTCCAAAGATTCGCTTAGCCCGATTTGAAAATGGTCCGCACGAATTAGTTCGTGGCGATATCTTCACAATTACAACAGATGATGTTCCTGGAACGAAAGAGCGCGTTGGAACTACATATAAGGGCCTACCGGGAGATTGCAAAGCTGGAGATCGCATTCTTATCGATGATGGCAAAGTCACGGTTGAAGTAGTTGAAGTTAAAGGCAACGATGTTGTCACTAAGTGCATTCAGCCAGGATTTGTAAGCAACAACAAAGGAATTAATCTTCCAGGTGTAGCTGTATCTGTTCCTGCAATGTCTGAAAAAGATGAAGATGATCTTCGCTGGGGACTTCGCGCCGGTGCAGATTTTATTGCGCTCTCATTCGTTCGAAATGCCGCTGACATCAAAGATGTTCATGCCATCATGGACGAGGTTGGGATCCGTGTTCCGGTTATTGCAAAGATTGAGAAACCACAAGCAGTGGCTAACCTCGTTGAAATCGTCGAAGCATTCGATGGAATCATGGTCGCGCGTGGTGACCTTGGCGTAGAACTTCCTATTGAAGATGTTCCCATGGTGCAGAAGCGCTGCGTTGAGCTAGCACGTGATGCAGCAAAGCCGGTTATCGTTGCAACCCAGATGCTCGATTCGATGATCACCAACTCAAGCCCAACTCGCGCCGAAGCTACAGACTGTGCCAACGCGGTGCTGGATGGCGCAGATGCTTTGATGCTCTCTGGCGAAACTTCTGTAGGCGAATTTGCTATCGAAGCAGTCAAGACAATGGCACGCATCATCGAGCGAACTGAGGAACTTGGCCTTGATCGCATCCGTCCATTGATGAACTCACCACGAACTAAAGGTGGGGCAATCACGAAGGCGGCATCAGAAGTTGGCGCCACAGTGGGCGCAAAATTCCTCGTAACTTTCACACAATCAGGCGATTCAGCCCGACGTATCAGTCGGTTACGTTCTCCAATTCCAATTCTTGCAATCACGCCTGAGGAGGGTACTTACAATCGCTTAGCTCTCTCATGGGGCGTTGAATCTTTGGTCACTCCAATGGTCAAGCACACAGATGAGATGGTTCTGCAGGCAGATAAAATGCTCCTCGAGGGAAAGCGTGCCGCTGAGGGCGAACTTGTGATGATTGTTGCTGGATCGCCTCCGGGGATTCCTGGCTCTACCAACGCAATGCGTGTACATAAGGTGGGCGATGCCGTTAACGGTGTAGCCGCTGCATATCGCTAAAGCGCACAACCTTTCTTCTCTATTCTCCTTTTTCTTATTTGAGGACAGTGCCTTAGGATTAGAGCACGCCTCGGTACTCCAACGGTAGAGAGGGCAGTCTCAAACACTGCATAGTGTCGGTTCGAATCCGACTCGGGGCACATGAGCATCGACGCATCAGCGCAATCAGGTGCTACACCTGTTCGAATTTTGGTTGCTGAGGATGAAGCGCTCATCCGTATGGATTTAGTAGAGATGTTGCAAGAGGCCGGTTACACAGTAGTTGCGCAAGCTACTAACGGTGAAGAAGCAATCGCACTTGCCAACGAGCATCGACCAGATTTAGCAATCTTGGATGTAAAGATGCCAATCCTTGATGGAATATCTGCAGCCGAAAAAATCATTTCGATTGCCCCAGTTTTGATGTTGACCGCATTTAGCCAACGTGATCTAGTTGAGCGCGCCCGCGATGCTGGCGTGATGGCCTATGTCGTTAAACCATTTACTATCGGCGACCTAGTGCCCGCTATTGAGATAGCCATCAGCCGACATACCCAGATGAGATCTTTGGCTGAAGAAGTCGCTGATTTGCATGAGCGCCTTGAGACTCGAAAGATTATTGATAGAGCTAAGGGAATCTTGATGAAGGCGCTCAACCTCTCCGAGCCTGAGGCATTTTCTTGGATTCAGCGCGCTGCCATGGATAGAAGGTTGACCATGAAAGAGGTCGCCCACGCCGTTATTTCGCCTGAGGCAGCCCTCGATAAGTAGCCCTTTCGGGCTCCCTTTGAGCAGTTCAGAGCCTGTTTTTTCGTAATCAAAAAGTAATCTCCCGCGCCTGAAAAAGGGGGCTTTCGCCTTGTCTCAAGCGCAGGTTGAGCATTACGCTTCACACCTCCCTGTCCCGGGACTTAAAGCATGAAAAAACAGGAAGGCAATACATGAATAAGAAGATCGTAAGCGGTCTTGCTATTGCTGCTGCAACAACTCTCGCCCTTGGCGTAGTTGTTTCATCACCGGCAAGCGCAAACAAGAGAACATCTGTAACACTTGCATTTCAGGGTCCACTAACAGGTCCTGATGCACAGCTCGGTCAGGATCAGTACCCTGGCGCAGAGTGGGCAGTTGCGCTCTATAACGCAAAGAACCCAGCTGTAAAGATCAACCTCATTAAGGCTGACTCACAGTGCGACGGAACAGTTGCTGCAAACATCGCACCAGGTGTTGCTGCTAACCGTGCAGTTATCGGCGTAATCGGAACATCATGTTCAGGTGAAGCACGTAACTCATTCCCTGCATACAAGGCTGCTGGTCTAACAATGGTTGCACCATCAGCTTCAGCTGTATCACTCACAGATCCAAAGGCTCCAGACCGTGGCTTCCCAGTATTCCACCGCGTTGTAGCGCACGATGGATTCCAGGCACCTGCACTAGTTCGCTATGCAACTAAGGGTGTTACATCACCAAAGATTTACCTCGTTGACGACCAGACCACCTACGGTGCAGGTCTCATCAAGTATGCATTGCCATCTGCACGAAAGATTGGCGTTGTAGGTACAGATTCAGTTCCACGCGGAACTGCTGACTGGACTTCAGTTGCATCAAAGGTTCGCGCAGCAGGTGCTAACGTTGTTATCTACGGTGGATACACCGCAGAAGCAGCGAAGTTCTTCAAGGCGCTTCGCGATGGTGGATACACAGGCATCCTTGCAGCTGGAGATGGTGTTAACACATCAGACTTCCCAGATCTAGCAGGTAAGGCTTCTGACGGCGTTCGCCTCACAGCAGCTGATGTTCCTTTCGACTCACTTCTGACTGCAGCAGAACTTGCTTCATTCCAGAAGATCACAGGCGTTAAGGTTCCTGGTCTCTATTCAGCAACTGCATACAATGCAGCACAGGTATTCATTACCTGTATCGAGCAGGGCAAGCTAACCCGCCCAGCTATCCAGATCTGCGTAAAGAACACAACCTTTAAGGGTGCAGGCGGATCAACAATCAAGTTCAACCGTTATGGCGACATCATCGGTGGAGCACAGGTTGGTGGATACCTCGTTAAGGGTGGAAAGATTGTCTACGACGGCGTCGCGTAAATCGCGTAGCTTCTAACAATCTCCATATGTAGTAAGGCGTGGCCACTTTCGCAGCAATGCGAAAGTGGCCACGTTTCATAACTCTCACTCGGCTTGCATAGATCGGTAGATATGAATTTTTCAGTTATCACGACCCAGTTCTGGTCGCTTGTATTACAAGGACTAGCGCTCGGCCTCATTTATTCTTTGGTAGCCCTTGGCTACACGATGGTCTACGGAGTACTTAGACTCATTAACTTTGCAAACTCCGAGGTATTTATGCTCGGAACCTTTGCAGTTCTTTGGGTTGAAATTGAGCTACTCAACCATCCAGTTACTGCAAAACCACTCGCTGGCTTTGAATTGGTGTACACACTTGTTATCGCACTTGTCGGTTCGATGATTGCCTGCGCAGTCCTCGCCGTGCTTGTTGAGTTAGTCGCATATCGACGACTTCGAGCGCGAGGTGCGGCGCCACTATCCTCACTCATCTCCGCAATTGGCGTCTCTATCTTCCTCATGGAGACCATGCGTATGTTTACCGAGTCTCGCCCACAGACAGCCCCACGTCTTCTTGATAAGTGGAGCTTTGGTGAGATTGCAGGCGCTAACTTCCGCATTGACACCATGTTGGCCATTGTTGCCCCAATAATTATCTTCGTAATGCTCGACCAATTCGTTAACCGATCACGTCTTGGCAAGGCAATCCGTGCGGTATCGCTCTCAGAAGAGAATGCCAAGTTGATGGGTATTAACATCAACCGCGTTATCTCGATGACATTCCTTATCGGCGGCCTCACAACAGGCGCTGCGGCATTCCTCTACACGACTGTCTACGAAAACACCGTCTTCAACGTTGGGTTCAACATGGGAATTGCGGCCTTTACTGCTGCAGTTCTCGGCGGCATTGGAAACATCCGAGGTGCCTTCTACGGCGGACTGGCTCTTGGAATGATGGAGCAATTTGCTTCAGCAGTCCTGGGATCTCAATGGAAGGCTGTTACCGTCTTCGTAGTTCTAGTACTTATTCTCCTATTCAAACCGAACGGCCTCTTTGGTGAAGCTGTACAGAAGACGAGGACATGATGAGCGCACTAAAAGACTTCAATCTTCGCGATAAAGGCGCTGAAATCTGGGCAGGTTGGAACCGCCCAGTACGTACCGTCTTTGTCATCTCTGTGGTAATCCTCGTTGGACTACTGCCATTCGCTCCTTCATGGGGGCCAACTAGTTTCTTGAATACACCAATTACCTCATTTGAAAATGTGCTTGTTTATCCAGTGGGTATGTTCGTATTGATGGCCTTGGGTCTCAATATCGTTGTTGGTAAGTCAGGACTTCTAGATTTGGGTTACATAGCCTTCTTCGCAATTGGCGCCTACACCCAAGCAATCCTTTCAACGCTCTATGGCTGGAACACTTGGGAAATTATTCCGATTGGCATGGCTCTTGCGATGCTTTCTGGCGTAATCCTTGGTTTACCGGCTCTACGTGTTCGTGGAGATTATTTGGCCATCATCACCTTAGGTTTTGGTGAAATTATTCGTATCGTTGCGCTTAACCTTAAAACTACCGGCGGTCCTAACGGCATTGCGGGTATCCCAAATCCTCCAACAATCTTCGGATTTGAATTTAATCTGATGTACCCAGAACACTTCTTCTGGTTAGTACTCTTCATGATTCTGCTCACCGTCTGGATGATTCGCCGATTCACAGTGCGTCGCCCAGGTCGTGCGTGGGAGGCAATCCGTCAGGATGAAGATGTTGCAGCCCTCATGGGAGTTAACACCCTGGTCTACAAGCTCTGGTCATTTGTGATTGGTGCAGCAATCGGTGGAGCAGCGGGCGTTATCTACGCATCAAAGGTCATGGTGATCTCACCAGATATGTTCAAGTTTGAAGTCTCAATCTTGATTCTGGCATGTGTTGTCTTTGGTGGCATGGGAAATATTTGGGGCGTCATTCTTGGTGCATCAATTCTTGCCTACCTACCTGAAAGAATCCGCTTCATCGCTGATGAACGTCAGATCATCTTCGGTCTGGTCCTTATCATCATGATGAACTTAAGACCTGACGGCTTATTGCCTCGCAAGAAACGCGAGAAGATAGAAGAGAAGAGGAAGATGTAATGTCAGAGAAGCTTCTTGAACTCAAAAACGTCACTATTAAGTTCGGCGGAATTACCGCCCTTAGTGAAGTGAATTTTCATGTCAATAAGGGCGAAATTTGCGCGCTTATCGGCCCTAACGGCGCAGGTAAGACAACTGTCTTCAACGTAGTCACAGGCGTCTACCCAATTACTTCTGGCGACATTCTCTTTAAAGGTGAAAACCTTGCAGGCAAGAAGCGCCATCAAGTTACAAAGTTGGGTCTTGCTCGCACCTTCCAGAATGTTCGTCTCTTTGGAGATATGACCGCTCTCGAAAATGTACTCACAGCAACTGATGTGCATAAGAAGACAGGGCTCATTCGCGCTCTCTTCGGAACCAAACTCAATCGCCAGGAAGAGAGAGAAAGCCGTCAGCGTGCTCTCGAACTCTTACAATTTATGGGGATCGATCACCGAGCAGATCAATTGGCAAAGAATCTTCCTTACGGAGATCAGCGACGTCTTGAGATTGCACGTGCGCTCGGAACTGAACCGCAATTGATTCTCCTTGATGAACCAGCGGCTGGCTTCAACCCAGCTGAAAAGGTTGCACTCGCTGAAACAATTAAGAAGATTCGCGATAAGGGTTACA
>CAZHPQ010000017.1:0-18239 GCA_964533845.1 uncultured Candidatus Planktophila sp. | reverse complement strand
CTTCAATGGCGTCAAGACGCGCTTGGTCATCTGCTGAGATATGTGCCATTTACTTGAGCGCTGCAAGTTGAGCGGTGATTCGCTCGATATCGGCAGTTGTTACAGCAAGACGTTCTTTGATTTCTACAACTACTGCAGCTGGCGCCTTTGCCATAAAGCCTTCATTACCTAATTTAACTTCTGCAGTCTTCAGATCCTTCTGTGCTGTTGCTAAATCTTTTTCTAGACGTGCACGCTCTGCGACGATATCAACTGTTCCAGATAAATCGAGTTCGACTTTCATAGCGCCGATTTCAACAGATGCGCTCGGTGTGAACTCTGTCAGCTCTAGCTTGAGCAAGAAAGCCATTGCTGTTGAATATGCAGTCACATCGGCAGGAGCGATGATGCGCCCTGGAATCTTCTGACTTGGCTTAACGCCTTGATCATTACGGAAGCGACGAACTTCGGTGATTATCTTCTGTAGTTCGCCAATCAAAGTCTCTGACTTCTTATCAACATGTGCTGCATCAGCAACTGGCCAAGCGGCAGTGACAAGAGTTTCTTGGCCCGTCAGAGTTGTCCAGAGAGTTTCAGTGATAAATGGCATCACTGGATGAAGAAGGCGGAATAGGGTGTCGAGAACGTGGCCAAGTACGCGCTGTGAGTCAGCAGCGTTACCTGAAGCGAAAGTTTCTTTAGATAGCTCTAGGTACCAATCGCAGAGGTCATCCCAAGCAAAGTGATAGATAGTTTCGCAGGCGCGGGCAAATTCGTAGCTTTCAAGGAGCGCTGTGTATTCGGTAGTTGTCTCGCTCAGGCGCGAAAGGACCCATGCATCAATTGCTGAAAGTGAGCTCTGCGTCGGAAGTGGACCTTCAGTAGTTGCACCATTCATCATGGCAAAACGTGTTGCATTCCAGAGCTTGGTAGCAAAGTTACGAGAACCTGCAATCCAATCTTCTGCGAGTGCTTGATCTTTACCTGGGTTAGAGCCGCGCGCCAAAGTGAAGCGAAGCGCATCAGCGCCGTACTTATCGATAAATTCAAGTGGGTCAACAACGTTGCCACGAGATTTAGACATCTTCTTACCGAATTGATCGCGCACAAGACCGTGCAGAACGATGGTGTGGAACGGTGGAACGCCATCCATAGCAAAGAGACCAAAGAGCATCATGCGCGCTACCCAGAAGAACAAGATGTCATAGCCTGTAACCAGAACGCTGGTTGGATAGAACTTCTTTACATCTGCGCTCTCATTAGGCCAACCTAAAGTTGAGAATGGCCAAAGGGCAGATGAGAACCAGGTATCGAGAACATCAGGATCTTGTGTGTAACCAGCTGGTGCGCTTTCGCCAGGACCGACAACGATGACTTCATCGTTTGGTCCATACCAAACTGGAATGCGATGTCCCCACCAGAGTTGGCGAGAGATACACCAGTCGTGCATGTTATCTACCCACTCAAAGTAACGTGGAGCTAACTCTGCAGGTTCAATCTTTACACGACCATCGCGCACAGCATCGCCGGCGGCTTTTGCAAGAGGGGCAACCTTCACAAACCATTGCTTAGATAAACGTGGTTCGACAGTGGTATCGCAACGTGAACAGTGACCGACTGCGTGGATGTATGGACGCTTCTCAGCAACGATACGGCCCATCTCTTTGAGCTTAGCGACAACTGCAACGCGAGCTTCAAAACGATCCATGCCGTCAAACTCAGTACCGGTACCGTCCATAACGCCGTGTTCGTTCATGATGACAACGAATGGCACGTTATGTCGCATCGCCATCTCAAAGTCATTTGGATCATGAGCCGCAGTTACCTTGACAGCACCTGTTCCAAAATCAGGATCAACTAGTTCGTCGGCGATGATTGGAATCATGCGGTTAACCAAAGGCAGGAGAACTTCGGTGCCAATCATGTGCTTGTAACGCGGGTCATCAGGATGAACTGCAACTGCGCCATCGCCCATCATGGTTTCAGCACGAGTGGTTGCAACAACGATGCTCTGCTCGCCATCGCCGTAGCGAACCTGGACAAATTCACCTTCGTCATCTTGGTGTTCTACTTCAATATCGGAAAGCGCAGTAAGGCAGCGCGGGCACCAGTTGATGATGCGTTCGGCGCGATAGATAAGCCCTTGATCAAAGAGCTTCTTAAAGATTGTTAAGACTGCCGCAGATAGGTTCTCATCCATCGTGAAGGCTTCGCGGGACCAATCAACAGAATCTCCAAGGCGCTTCATCTGTCCAAGAATTTGTCCACCTGATTCGGCTTTCCATTCCCAGACCTTCTTTACAAAATCTTCGCGGCCTAAATCATGGCGAGATAAACCCTTTGCAGCCAACTGCTTTTCAACAACGTTCTGTGTTGCAATTCCTGCATGGTCCATGCCAGGTAGCCAGAGCGCTTCAAAGCCTTGCATGCGCTTAAGGCGAGTTAAACAATCTTGCAGAGTTTGATCTAGCGCATGGCCGATATGGAGATTTCCGGTGACATTCGGTGGAGGAATAACGATTGTAAAAGGTTCTTTTGAAGAGTTTGCATCTGCTGTGAAATAACCGGCGTCAATCCATTTTTTGTAGAGCGGAGCTTCAATATCGCCAGGAACAAATGACGATGCTAGTTCGCGCTGACTGGAGGACATAGAGGCGATTCTAGTTTACTTTTTAAGCGCTTTTCTCCTCAGAGGACTTCTCGCGACGAGAAGCGCGCTTAGGAATATCACCAGTTCGATTGACCAAGGTTGGCGCTGCACCATCTTCGATGCATGCCTTCTCGATTACTACCTTTGCAATATCGGTGCGGCTAGGCACGTCATACATCACGCTAAGCAGCACTGATTCCATGATCGCGCGCAATCCACGTGCACCAGTGCCACGCTTGAGAGCAAGCTCTGCGATTGCATCAAGGGCTTCAGGAGTAAATTCAAGTTCGACATCATCGAGATCAAAGAGCTTCTGATATTGCTTCACGAGAGCGTTCTTTGGTTCAGTCAGAATCTGCATCAAAGCTGGCTTATCTAACTGCTCAACGCTTGTGAGAACTGGCAAGCGACCGATGAATTCAGGAATCATGCCGAACTTAAGAAGATCTTCAGGCATAACGTCAGCGAAGATATCTTTACGATTCTTGTCTTCAGCAGTTTGAAGTTCTGCGCCAAAACCAACTCCTGATGAACCGCTACGTGCTTCAATGATTTTATCGAGGCCAGCGAATGCGCCACCAACAATAAAGAGTACGTTGGTTGTGTCAATCTGAATAAATTCTTGGTGTGGATGTTTACGTCCACCTTGTGGTGGAACAGATGCAACAGTTCCTTCAATAATCTTCAAGAGCGCCTGCTGAACGCCTTCGCCTGAAACATCGCGTGTGATGGATGGGTTCTCAGCCTTACGCGCCACCTTATCGATTTCATCGATATAGATGATTCCAGTTTCAGCTTTCTTCACATCGTAATCCGCTGCCTGCAAAAGCTTAAGGAGAATATTCTCAACATCTTCACCGACGTAGCCTGCTTCGGTGAGTGCTGTCGCATCCGCAATTGCAAAGGGAACGTTGAGCATGCGAGCTAGCGTCTGTGCCATCAGGGTCTTGCCACAACCTGTTGGTCCTAGGAGAAGAATGTTTGACTTCGCGAGTTCGATGCCGTCATCTCCGCGAGAGTCACCGGATTGCACGCGCTTGTAATGGTTGTAGACAGCAACTGAAAGTGACTTCTTGGCGCGGTTTTGTCCGATGACATATTGATCAAGAAATTCAAAGATTGCTTGTGGCTTTGGAAGTTCGCTTAAGCCAAGGGATGCGGCTTCAGAGAGTTCTTCGACGATGATCTCGTTGCAGAGCTCGATACATTCATCGCAGATATAGACGCCAGGTCCGGCGATAAGTTTCTTGACTTGCTTCTGAGTCTTGCCGCAGAAAGAACATTTGAGAAGGTCGTTCGCTTCACCGATACGTGTAGACATGGATAAAGAGTAGTTTTTGTGCCCAATAAATGTGCTCTAAATCTGCCCTAATCCTGTTCGCCCATAGAAGAATCGCGGACCATCGGTGTGTAAGGCGGTAGCCCTGATTTCATTTGGCGAACCCCAGGTACAAAGAGCACCGCAGCACAGATAGCGAGATGGAAAACAGAAATACCAATCAAGAGCGGCCGTTCGCCGAGCCAATCGGCCATCGGTCCAGCAAGCGCCATTCCAAGTGGAAGCAGTCCTACTGTTCCCATGTAATCGATACTGAAAACACGAGCTTGGTATTCGGCAGGAACTTCTCGCTGGACAGTTGTAAACCAGAAAGCTTCCCAGGGGCCGACAGAGAATCCAGCTAAGAAGTAAGCCAAGAAGATAAATTCGCGAGAAGATGGAAATGCCAAGGCAAGAGGTGCGAAGATGAAGAGCCCCCACACAACTACAGCAACTGTTCCAGGATTCTTGATCTTCAGCTTGATACTAATAATTGCCGAGATCAGACCGCCGGCGCTAAAGAGCGCGGCAGCGGTTGCATAGACAGCTGCAGTTCCGAAATCTCGCTTAGTAATTACCGGAAGCAAGACATTCTCAACGCCTACGACCATCAGCAATTGGAAAGTAGCCATCACAATCATCGCCGCAATCCACTTGTAGTACCAAACAACGCGCAAGCCTTCTTTAACTTCGTGCAGGAACTTCTCTGGCTCGCGATCATTAACTTCAGTGCGATTTTCAGTGACGCGAAAGAGCATCGCAGCGCCTAGTAAGAAGAAGCACGATGTAGCTATATATGTGATGTGTGTGCCGAATGAAACGATGAGGACTCCGGCAATTCCTGGGCCAGCAATAGTTCCGCCTTTTGTTGCAATCCCCCGGAGAACATTTCCGGCTGGTAATTGATGATCTGGCAAGATGCTTGGCATGATCGCGCCAACTGCGGGTCCACCAAAGGCATCACTGACGCCCATAAGAAAAATGATTCCACCCAATATCCAGAAGGAGATGGATTCAGGTTCGGCAAAAACAACGATGCTGCCAATAACTGCACGGAAGCCATCGGCCACAATCAAAACTGTTCTACGAGGTAAGCGATCTGCCCATACGCCACCAACTGGCGCAAAGAGAACTCCAGCAACGATACGAACACCAAGAATTAAACCAAGAACTGTGGCACTTCCACCGGCATCGAGCACTGAGATTGCAAGAGCGATAGGAAATGCAGTCATCGCCACAATTGTCAGAACAGTGGAAAGCCAGAGATTTCTGTAAGAGCGATTGGCAAAGAGAGAGCCCGGTTCGAAATATTTCTTCAACATTTCTCGCCGGGCCCGCTTTCTAATTCTTTACGATGAAGGCTTGGCCTTTCGTGAAGCCATAACCTTATCGATTAATCCGTACTCGACTGCTTCTGCAGCTGTAAGAATTTTATCGCGCTCAATATCAGATGCGATCTGATCGATTGTGCGGTTGGAATGCTTTGCCAGCATCGTCTCGAGGAGTCCACGCATACGCATGATTTCGCGCGCTTGGATTTCGATATCTGATGCCTGACCGCCACCTTCAGATGATGGTTGGTGAATCAAGATACGTGAGTGCTCGAGTCCATAACGCTTACCTTTTGTGCCACCAGCAAGAATGATTGCTGCAGCTGATGCTGCTTGGCCAAGACAGATTGTGGTGATGTCTGGGCGAACAAATTGCATGGTGTCATAAATTGCAGTTAGCGCAGTAAATGAGCCACCTGGTGAGTTGATGTAGATCGAGATATCGCGATCTGGATCCATTGACTCGAGAGTGAGAAGCTGCGCCATAACATCGTTTGCAACTGTGTCATCGATTGCCTGACCCAAGAAGATAATGCGTTCTTCGAAGAGCTTTGTGTATGGATCAAGGCGCTTGTAACCGTAGGCGGTCTTCTCTTCAATTGTTGGAAGAATGTAGCGGTTAGTAATTTCTTGAATATGCTTCATTACTTCTTACCTCCCGCAATTTGGCCTTCGTTAGTTGCAATGTGATCAATAAAACCGTATGCAAGCGCATCCTTGGCGTTAAACCAGTTGTCGCGATCAGAATCTGCAATGATCTTTTCAAGTGGCTGGCCTGTGTGCTTGGCGTTGAGTTCAGACATTGTCTGCTTTGTAATCGCCATCTGCTCTGCCTGGATTCGAATATCAGTAGCTGTTCCGCCGATTCCACCAAGTGGCTGGTGCATCAAGATGCGTGCGTTTGGAGTTGCGTAACGCTTACCTGGGTGACCTGCAGTGAGCAAGAACTGACCCATGGAAGCTGCCATTCCCATTGCAACTGTTGCTACATCGTTCTTGATGTAGTGCATGGTGTCGTAGATCGCCATACCCGCGGTGATAGAGCCGCCAGGTGAGTTGATGTAAAGGTAAATATCTTTGTCAGGATCTTCGGCGGCAAGGAGCAGCATCTGCGCGCAAATGGAGTTAGCCATTTCATCGCGTACTTCGCCGGCAAGAAAGATGATGCGTTCGCGTAGCAAACGGCTATAAATCTGGTCACCAAGCCCCATGAGCTCTGTTCCAGCTGAGCGGGCAACAGGTGTGTTGTCCTGTGGGTTAATGAAATCCACGTGTCATCCTTCCGATCGTTTTCTTCAGTAGTGACCTTAACAATGAGAGCAGCAAAATGCTTCCCAAATTGGGGAGATTGCCCCTAAAAGAGGCGATGTTCGCTTACGGCTAAAGAGTTACTGCTCGTTGGCTTGCACTGCTTCGTCAGCGGCCTGAACTTCTGCAGGCTGTGCTGGGCGAAGCGCTTCGAGGTCAATCTTGTTGCCTGATTTATCGACAACAGAGACTCGAGCCAAAACAGATGCGAGGGCCTTTGCGCGAGTTACTTCAGCAACTACCTGGCTAATTTGGCCAGCCTTCTGAAGTTCTTGCGCGAACTGCTCTGGACCCATGCCGTAACGCTGTGACATGCGAATGAGGTACTCAGTTAATTCGATTTCATTAACTTGAATTTGTTCAGCCTTCACAATTGAATCAAAGAGGAAATCTGACTTAATCGATGCACGAACCTGGCCATCTACTTCAGCGCGGTGTTCTGCATCATCCTGACGTCCTTCGCCCTCAAGGTGATCATTAACTTCATCAAGAACAATCTCATCAGGGACTGGAATATCAAGATCGGCAAGCAACTTCTCGACGAGAAGATCACGAGCCTGTGTTCCTTGCTCCATGCTCTTGATGCGCTTGAGACGATCTGCAAAATCAGCACGGAGTTCAGCAACAGTGTCGAACTCAGAGGCAAGCTTTGCAAATGAATCATCGAGTGCTGGAAGCTCGCGTTCTTTAACTGCCTTTACAACGATTTCAACATCGCCAGTTTCGCCATCTTTCTGGCCAACGAGCTGTGTTGTAAATGTCTTGGTATCGCCTGTGTTCATTCCAACGAGGGCTTCATCAAGTCCATCAATCATGCGGTTTGAGCCGACTTCGTAAGAGATTTCATTGGCCTTGCCGCCATCAACTTCTTGGCCATCAATACGTGCGGTCAGGTCGATTGTGACAAAGTCACCAGTCTTAGCCGCGCGTTCGACAGTATTAAGAGTTCCGAAGCGAGCGCGGAGCTCGTCAATCTGCTCATCGATATCTGCATCTGTTACAACAACATCTTCGACAGTGATGGTGATCTTTGAGAAATCAGGCAAGGTCACTTCTGGGCGAACGTTAACCTCGATAGAAAAGTTGAGCTTCTCGTTATCAACGAACTCTTTTACATCAACTGTTGGACGGCCCACTACAAGAACTTCGTTCTCGCGAGCTGCTGCAACATAGAAATCCTGAATAGCTTCATTGATTGCCTGATCTAGAACTGCGCCTCGTCCTACGCGCTGGTCGATCATGGCATTTGGAACTTTGCCCTTACGGAATCCTGGGATATTTACTGTTGCAGCTACCTTCTTATATGCAGCATCGACATACTTGCCGAGCTCGACGTAGGGAACTTCGACATCTAAACGAACGCGAGTTGGAGAAAGTGTCTCGACCGTGCTTTTCACGAAGTGCTCCTAATTGGTAAATGCAGCTACACATCTAAATAAGTGAAACTGGTCGGGGCGGGGAGATTCGAACTCCCGATCTCCTGCTCCCAAAGCAGGCGCGCTAGCCACTACGCTACGCCCCGAGGCGCAATAGCGGAGTCTAGAGTAATTTTTTACTCTCGGTTACACACCCTGTACGCTCAGCCTCTCGCACCACCTGCGGGTGTAGCTCAATGGTAGAGCCCCAGCCTTCCAAGCTGGCCATGCCGGTTCGATCCCGGTCACCCGCTCCAGTATTAACTTATTGAGCCGACTTTGGCAATGTATGCAGTTCCTGAAAAAGTAATTCCGGAACCACCAGATTCCCCTGTTGAATCAATGATTCGAACAACGAGGCTTAACTCACTAGTAGTTGTTGTAATTGTGCCCATGATTTGAAATCCATACATGTTCGTTACAGCAGATGAAGTAACCCTGGTGAAATCTCCTCTAAAAACATTGAATGATGGTGCAGGACCAGTAGATGAAATTGATGCTCCTAGTTTCAATCCGGCATTCGTATTGGCCCCTTGAACGAAGACTTGGAACCAGTAGGAAGAATTTGGTTCTAGGACTCCAAAGTTTGGTGAGTCAATTCCTCCGTTCGGTGTCACAGTGTTAATTGCAAAATTGCCTATTTGAACTACTGCAACATTCGATACCCCAGCAGGACCTGTCGCGCCGGTTGCTCCCGTTGCACCTGCTGAGCCCGTTGCTCCCGCAGCACCTGTAGCTCCAGCTGGTCCCGTCGCACCAGTTGCACCTGCCGGACCAGTCGCACCAGTCGCACCAGTTGCACCTTGTGGTCCAGGTGTGCCAGTTCCACTTCCAGAAGATCCTGCAGCTCCCGTTGCACCAGTCGCACCTTGTGGTCCCGCGGGACCAGTTGGACCAGCAGGACCGGTTGCACCTTTCTCTCCTTGCGGACCAGCAGGACCTGTTGGGCCACTAGTAGTTGATGCGTTAGCTACCGTCTTTCCATCACTTCCATTCTTGCCATCGTTTCCATTTTTTCCATCTGCTCCATTTGTGCCAGCAGCACCTGTTGGTCCCTGCAAGTTCTGCGGTACGGGCCACTTTCCATTTTTCTTCGGTCCGTAAATCAAAAGTGAACGAGTATCGATGTAGAAATCACCATTTACTCCTACTGCAAGAGTTGGAGCACCTTTTCCGTTAAGAATTGTGTTGGGAATTGAAGTCGCGCTTCTGCCCGCAGCGTTTGCCGGTAACGCTGAGAGAACTGATGCAGAAATAGCAATAGCGAAAAGGATGGATAAGGAACGAACCTTCACTGGTGACCTCCAAGGCTTGGTGATGTACCCAGTGTGAAGAGGGCCTAGCTGTAGTGAAATCGGGCAACCCCTCAGTTTTCTCTCAGGAAAGATAGGGCTTCCCGTGGGGCGCTCGCACAAGAATCTGGTGAATTCGCACGCTGCTCACAGGGATTTGAGATGTTTTCTACAGCCTCGATTGCTTCACTGCTCACAGTTGGGTATCAATGGCTCGACAACACGAACGGGACAGGAGACTTATCAATGTCAACAAAGAAGAAGATTGCTGCGGTACTCATTACAACTGTGGCTATTTCATCCGGAACAGTTGGAATCGCTTCCGCTGATTCAAAATCAAAGACCAATCGGGTATCAGTCGCAGGATCTGCCATGAAGGGATATCGCGGTCTTGACCTTGCAGCAACTCTTGCAGCTCTCGTTACAAAGGGAACAATCACCCAAACACAGGCAGATGCAATCCTTGCTGCAGCTAACGCTGCACGAGCCGCTGCAGATGCAATGCGTCCGGCAAAGCCTGATCACGCAGCTCGTTTAGCGCTCATTGCAACAACGATTGGCATTGACACTGCCACAGTACAAACAAGACTTGCAGCAGGCGAGACACTTGCTGCAATTGCAGGTGCTAAGAAAGATGCTCTCATCGCAGCGCTCGTTGCAGATGAAACAAAGCGCATAGACGCCGCAGTGACCGCTGGAAAACTCACTGCTGCTCAGGCAACTGCAAAGAAAGCAATACTCACCGCACATGTGACAGCTGAAGTGAACTCAGTTCGTCCTATGGGCGGAAAGTTAGGTCATAAAGGTGGCAAAGATGGACGTGGACATGGTCCAAGGGGTGGTGCAGCGGGGACTTCTGCACTGACTCTTCCATCAGCGCCAGCGGCATAACCTTTCAGCATGTAGTAACTCCATGGGTAGAAAAACCCGTCACGTGAAATGCGTGGCGGGTTTTTCGTTGCCACAACGGTTAGTGCTTAAATTGCGCATGCGCATTCATATCGGTAGCGATCATGCAGGTCTTGACTTTAAGAACGAGCTGATTACCCACTTAGTGATGAATGGCCATGACGTCACAGATCACGGCCCATATGAATATGACGCCCTCGATGACTATCCAGATTTCTGTATTCCTTGTGCCGAGGCTGTTGCCAAGAACCCTGAGTCTCTCGGAATCGTCTTGGGTGGTTCAGGCAATGGCGAACAGATGGCAGCAAATAAAGTGAAAGGCATTCGTGCCGCTCTTGTCTGGAGCATCGAAACAGCCAAGCTGGCGCGTGAACATAACAATGCAAATATCATCGCAGTTGGTGGGCGAATGCACGAGGCTGATTTTGTAAAGCAGCTCATTGATACCTTTATTGCAACGCCATTTCCTGGCGATGAACGTCATCAACGAAGAATTAGCAAGGTCAGTAACTACGAGATTACGGGCGACCTCTAACTAATTAGCTTTTTATGTAACGCAAGTCTGTGACTTGATGATCCTTTGTTATTCCTTGACCTTCAAAGCGTGTGACCGGTCTCCACTCAGGGCGCTCGACTACTCCCCCGGAAAATAGCGGGCTCGCTGCAAAAACCTCTGCGATGTGTTCGGCGTATGGAACCCAATCTGTTGCAATATGGAAGAACCCACCATCCTTAATCTTTGGATGAATCAGCGCCAGGAACTCGGTGTTAACAATGCGCCGTTTGTGATGACGCTTCTTTGGCCATGGATCTGGAAAGAAGAGATGAACTCCATCTACTGATTTATCAGGGATCATGGTTGTGATGATTGGATGGGCATCGCCTTCAATGATGCGGATGTTGGATAAAGCCAACTCTTCTATGCGAGCCATCAGCTTTCCGATACCTGGCTTATGAACTTCGACAGCTAAATAGCCTGTATTTGGAGAATCTCGTGCAATCAAGGCAGTGGCTTCGCCCATGCCGAAACCAATCTCCAGCACCACTTGCTCTGCAGAAGGAAAAAGTGAGGTGATATTCAAGAACTCGGTTGAATACTCAATTCCGTAAGCGTCCCAGTACTTGTCTAAAGCGCTCTGTTGCGGCCCAGTGATGCGCGATCCACGCAGGCGATACGTGCGAATCGAGCTCTGTTCCATTACGCAATCCTAACGTGTGACGAATAGATGAGTTAATGGTTGGATAAGGCAAGAAAGCCAGTAAGTCACCCGATTGAAGGAGTAACCGTGCCAGGTACAAATATCAAGCAAGTTGAAGCGGCTGAACGTTCGACGATTGTTAAGGCCGAGAGCTATCGCATCGACTTAGATCTGACCACAGGCGCTGAAAACTTCCGCGTGAAGACAACTGTGAAATTTGCTGGACTCAAGCCAGGGGCTACTACCTATATTGACTGCGTTGGCAGCAAGGTAATTAGCGCGAAACTCAATGGCGTGGACTTTGATCCCAAGTTTGATGGTGAAACTATTTATCTTCCTGCAATTGCCGCAGAGAATATTCTTGAAATTGAACATGATGGCGTTTACTCAAACTCTGGCGAAGGCCTGCACCGCTTCGTTGACCCTGCAGATAACGAGGTCTATCTCTATACCCAGTTTGAAACTGGCGATGCCCGCCGCATGTATGCCTGCTTTGACCAACCTGACCAGAAGGCAACATTCACAATTAGCACCATTACTCCAAAGCACTGGGAAGTTATCTCTAACTACGGAATCGAATCCACTAAGGATGTGGACGGAGATCGTAAGTTCATTCAATTTGCTCAGTCCCAGGTAATTTCGACTTATGTGACTGCAATCGTTGCTGGCGCATATATGTCAGTTCATGACGAGTACAAGGGCGAGAAGACTATTCCGCTTGGCATCTATGCCCGTAAGTCATTCTTTAAGTATGTTGATGCCGAGAACATCTTTGAAGTAACAAAGCAGGGCTTTGCCTACTTTGAAAAGACCTTCGGCTTGGCATATCCATTTGGTAAGTACGACCAGATTGCTGTTGCTGAATACAACTGGGGCGCGATGGAGAACGTTGGTTGTGTGACTTTCCACGAAGATGTTCTCATCTTCCGCTCGAAGGTAACTGAGCGCAATTACGTTAGCCGTGCAACCACTATTCACCACGAGATGGCTCATATGTGGTTCGGGGACTTGGTCACTATGAAGTGGTGGGAAGACCTATGGCTTAACGAATCATTTGCGGAATGGGCTTCTTATCAATCAGTGTCTGAGTCAACTAAGTACAAAGAAGCGTGGACAGAGTTCAACTCGCTCCGCAAGAACTGGGCTTATCGCGTGGATCAACTGACTACTACACACCCGATTGCCACTGAGATGGAAGATCTCGATGCGGTTCGTACCAACTTTGATGGAATCTCTTATGCCAAAGGTGCATCCGTTTTGCAGCAACTTGTTGCGCACGTCGGTCGCGATAACTTCATTAAGGGCTTGCGCCTTTACTTTGCCAAGCATGCATACGGAAATACAACTCTAAAAGATCTCATTGATCAGTTAGAAGCAGCATCCGGTCGCGATCTGACTCCATGGGTTTCCACCTGGCTTCGTACCGCCGGCGTTAACACCCTACGTCCGGTCATTGCAGTCGAAGGAGATTCATACAAGTCGATTTCGATTCAGCAAGAAGCTCCAACAATGCCGGTAGGTTCTAAAGAACTTCGCCCTCATCGCTTGCACGTTGGTCTCTTTGATATTCAGGGCGAAAAGCTGTCTCGCCGCACCAGCGTTGAACTAGATATTGCGGGCGCGCTCACAGAGGTAACCGCTCTTGCTGGCCAGAAAGTAGCTGACTTAGTACTTATCAACGATAAGGATCAGACCTACGCAAAGCTGCGCTTTGATGATCGCTCAATTGCAACGATGAAGAGCCACCTCGGAAAGCTAGATGACTCACTTGCTCGTGGGCTTATCTGGGCATCTCTCTGGGACTCTTGCCGCGATGGCGAACTATCGACATCTGACTACGTTGCCATCGCTCTTAACGCACTCAAGACTGAATCAGATATTTCGATTGTTGCAGCAACTTACCTTCAGTTCGAGACAGCGATCTGGGCTTATGCCAATCCTGCAAAGCGAGATGCGCTGCGCACTCAAGTAGCGGATGCGACTGCTGCAATGCTTGCTCATGCAGCACCTGGCAGCGACCACCAAATGCAGTTTGCGCGCGCTTTTGCTAACAATGCAATCACTCCTGCGCACTTGGATAAGATCAAGGAGATTCTCAACGGTTCAGAGAAGGGTCTCGTTATTGATGCAGAAATCCGCTGGTACATCTTTATCTGCGGCGTAAAGCGTGGAGTATTTGGTCCAGCTGAGATTGAAGCCGAATCTGCAAAGGACAACACAGCCCACGGTAAGCAGTACACCGCTTATGCCTACGCTGCGATTCCTACCAAGGAAGCCAAAGCGGCTGCATTTAAATCGGTCACGACAGATAATCTCTCCAACACAATCCACTCATATATGTGCCGTGGATTTAACGAGAATATCCATCATGAGCTTCTCGCTGGGTTTGTTGATCAGTACTTTGATGCAATCCTCAAAGTTTGGGAGACCAAAGGCTTTGAAATCGCAGAAACTACTGCAACCTTGTTATTCCCATCATGGGTGATTAGCGATGAGACGGTAAAGAAGGCTCAGCACTGGCTCGATGTCACAGGCAAAGATGCATCTAATGCTCTTCGCAGATCTGTGACTGAAGGGCGTGATGCAATGTCCCGTGCGCTTAAGGCCAGAATGGCCGACAAGTAACTATTCGATGTGAGTAATGACAGAAGCAGAAGCGCGATTCTTCTTTCTTCCACCGTCTAACGCCCACACCAATACTGAAATCACAACGAAGAGCACGATTGGCGCTGCGACGAAGTAAGAAAAGGTCTGCACTGCAGTAAGTCCTTCACCTGGCATTGCGCCGGGTTCTTGGTTGATTCGTGGCGCAGCTAAAGCGATGTCAGTAAGTTGCTTCATCATGTGCGCAGTCTATGCAGTGGCTGCAGTGACGCCAAATGGTTCAAGGTAAGGCAACCAACGCGATTCGGTTCGTCCGGTACCAAGAATTCTCCAAGCGGCTCCCACGGGTTCACGTGGCAACGAGCGCAATCTCCAACCAAGTTCTTTCAGCGGCTTATCTGCTTTGAGATGGTTGCATTTGTGGCAAGCGCTGACAACGTTCTCCCAGTTGTGACCACCGCCACGAGAACGTGGAATCACATGGTCAATCGAAGTTGCTGGAGCATGGCAGTAGACGCAACGACCACCGTCGCGAGCAAAGATTGCGCGACGTGAAAGTGGAACTGCATGGCGATATGGAATCTTTACAAACTTATTGAGTCGAATAACAGATGGAAGATCTAATTCACCAGATGAGAAGTGAAGAACGGTTCCGGATGCTTCAACCATAGTCGCGCGATTGTTCAGCACGAGAATGAGCGCACGTCTATCAGTGACAACACCCAGCGGTTCGTAGGTGGCGTTGAGCACCAATGTGCGGTTCATGATGACCTCTATTTCCAACGCGTGGCTCGCGTTGATTGGGTTATATTGCCTCAAAAGGACGCCGCTGCGGGGCATTTAATGGTGAAGTTTTGATAAAGATTTCACTACCCTTACCGCTATGAACGAGCGTACGCAGGCAATCTGGGATTGGTTCAATGGCGCCCCTTTACGCGTTCTCGTCATCCTCTTAATCGCCATGATCAGCCACGCAGCCGGCCATCGCGCTATCAATCGCGCCATTGGTCGCCTGGCAGATGCTGATCTCAAGCCGGGTCCCGGTACGGCAAAGCGCCAAGCAGAACGTGCACGCACCATTGGAACTGTATTTAGCTCAACATTCAACGCAGCTGTATGGATCATCGCAGTTGGAATGATTCTCGGTGAATTCGGTTTTAACCTAGGCCCTGTAATCGCATCTGCCGGTGTTATCGGTGTCGCTCTGGGTCTTGGCGCACAAACACTTGTACGCGATGTGCTGTCGGGAATCTTTATGTTGATTGAAGATCAATACGGCGTTGGCGATGAAGTCCACGTGCAAGATGTTGAAGGAAAAGTCGAAAGAGTCGGTTTACGTATTACCCAAGTTCGCGATAAGAAGGGCGTGCTCTGGTATATCCGCAACGGTGAAATTCTGACCGTTGGCAATAAATCTAAGAACTAGCTCTTTAATCTAGAGCGTTAACCATGTGCTGCGCGGCTCCTTCGAGGTAGCGCCATAACTTCTCGCGATGTTCAGCCTTCATCTCCATGCCATCGACAGCTTTGCGCATGCAATTAAGCCAGGCATCTTGTGCTGCTGGATTGATATGAAAGCCGGCATGACGCATTCGTAGCCTGGGATGTCCGCGCTCTTCTTGGTAAGTAGTCGGCCCACCCCAGTATTGCTCAAGAAAGATCTGCAACCTGCGCGCTGCACCCTTCATATCTGATTCTGGATACATCGGACGCAAGATTTCGTCGGTAGCGACGTGCGCATAGAACTGCGAGACCAAGTCAGCGAAGAAGGGTTCTCCCCCGAATTCTTCGTAGTAATTGGTGGTATCGCGCTCCACGTTAACCTCGTAACTCTGCAGAGGTTTTGGTCTTTGCAATCTGCAAGACCGCTAAAGCTGCAATTAAACACATGGTTGCTGAAATATAGAACGAGATGGCATAGTCGCCCAACTTCACGCGCAACACTGCAGCTCCAATTGCTGCAACGGATGCACCAATCTGGTGGCCAACAAACACCCAGCCATAGACCACTGTTGCCCTCTGTGGACCCAATACATGGCGACAGAGAACAATCGTTGGCGGAACAGTTGCCACCCAATCAAGTCCATAGAAGATGACAAATACCAAGGTGGATGGATGCAGGGTGCTCGACAGAATTGAAGGAAGCAGAAAGAGCGACAGGCCTCGTAACCCGTAATAGAAGAAGAGCAATTTGCGCGGATCAATTCGATCAGTTAGGTAGCCCGAAAAGATTGTGCCAATCACGTCAAAGACTCCGATAAGCGCAAGCAAACTCGCGGCAACTGTCGTTGGCATGCCGTGATCATGGGCTGCCGGAATAAAGTGAGTGCCAATTAACCCATTTGTTGAAAGTCCACAGACAAAGAATGTTCCAAAGAGAATCCAGAAATCTCGTGACCTACTTGACTGCACAGCTGTATCGATAGCAAGTTTTCCAGCTGACATTTCGTGCGGCGCCGTTGGCTGCCAATCATCGGGTGCTCCATATGGAGTAATTCCGAGTGATTCGGGTTTCTCTTTCAAGAAGAAATAGATGAACGGAACTACGAGCGCTGATGCAGCACCAACTGTCAGTGAGACGCTCTTCCATCCGTAAGTAACTGCAAAATGCGAAAGCAGCGGCAAGAAGATGAGCTGTCCTGTTGCAGTTGCTGCAGTCAGCGCACCAACAACGATTCCCTTTCTTTCCACAAACCAACGATTGGCAATCGTTGCGGCAAAGACCAGCGCCATGGATCCTGCGCCAGTGCCAACGCCTATCCCCCAGAGCGCCCATAAGTGCCACGGCTGTGTCATAAAGATTGTCGAGGATGAACTGATTGCAACGACCATGAGAGCTGACATCACAACTTTGCGAACCGTAAATCGCTCCATGAGCGCTGCCGCAAATGGAGCCACCAAACCAAAGAGCAGTACGTTGATAGATACCGCTAAGGAAACCTGCGAACGCGACCATCCAAAGGCTTCTTCAAGTGGAACGATGAGTACGGAAGGTGCCGATCTAAATCCGGCGGTTGCCATCAAGGTAAAGAAGGTAACTGTTGCTGCAATCCAACCTGGGTGGATTTTCTTCGACATCAATTACGCCTTGAGATACTGCTTCAAGAATTCACGTTCTGGGTCTGTAAGTGGACGAGATTTCTTGGTCTCCATAGAGACAGCGACCTGAACTGTCTTAACCTTGGCATGAACAACGCCGTTATCGCCGATGACTTCGTAGCCCAAGGTAAATGATGAGTTACCAACCTGTTCTACCCAGAGAGTGACATCGTAGAAACGTCCACCCTCGTAGATGGGAACGAGGAAATCAACTTCAGCTTTTGCAACGACCATCTCAACCAAAGTTGGCTTCTCGTTCTTAGCAGCATATTGATACCAAGACCACTGAAAGCGAGCTTCTTGGATGTAGGTCAGATACTTGGCATTGTTGACATGTCCAAATGCATCAATGTCATCCCAGCGAACAAATTGTTGATTGGTATAAATCATTAACGTGTGAGCTTTCTATACGTGACGCGATGTGGGCGAGCTGCATCTGCACCCAAACGTGCAATCTTGTTCTCCTCGTAAGATTCAAAGTTGCCTTCGAACCAGAACCACTTTGATTCGCCTTCGTAGGCCAAGATATGTGTAGCAACACGGTCAAGGAACCAGCGATCGTGGGAAATCACAACAGCGCAACCAGGAAATTCTAAGAGCGCATTTTCAAGAGATCCCAGTGTTTCCACATCAAGGTCGTTAGTTGGTTCGTCGAGGAGAAGTAAGTTTCCGCCCTGCTTGAGCGTTAACGCCAAGTTAAGTCGATTACGTTCTCCACCTGAAAGAACTCCGGCAGGCTTCTGTTGATCAGGACCTTTAAATCCAAAGGCTGCAACGTAAGCACGGGAAGGCATTTCAACTTGGCCCACCTTCATAAAATCTAAACCGTCAGAGACAACTTCAAAGAGCGTCTTCTTAGGATCGATTCCGCCGCGTGACTGATCGACATATGAAATCTTTACAGTTTCACCAATCTTTACTTCACCTGAATCCGGTTGTTCCATACCGAGAATCGTTTTAAAGAGAGTTGTCTTACCAGCGCCGTTAGGTCCGATAACTCCAACGATTCCATTACGTGGAAGTGAGAATGAGAGATCATCGATTAGAACGCGGTCTCCGAAGCCCTTTGTGAGATGCGAAACTTCAACAACAACATTTCCAAGGCGTGGGCCAGGTGGAATCTGAATCTCTTCAA
>CAZHPQ010000016.1:16808-19997 GCA_964533845.1 uncultured Candidatus Planktophila sp. | reverse complement strand
GTAGACTAAGCCTCATGCCTGAGAAAAAGAAGAAGGTCTTTACTTCCCGAGATGCCCGCAAATGCATCATCGTTCCCAGCGATCTTGACCATAAATACTCCCGTGGAGTTCTTGGTGTAATCACAGGTTCTGCGCAATTTCCTGGAGCTGCTGTTCTGACAACTGCTGCTGCAAGTGCTACTGGACTTGGCATGATCAGATTTCATAGTTCATCTGGTTTAGCTCATCTAGTTCTGCACACATCCCCCGAAGTTGTCGTACAGCCAGGGCCAGTAACTGCTTGGCTCGCCGGCTCTGGAATTCACGAAAAAAGATTTAGCGAATTCACAACCTGGCTGCGCCATCGCTGGTTTACATTGTTAAAGGCGCAGACGGTTCCCACAGTTCTTGATGCAGGGGCGCTCAACCTTGCTGGTTCACTTTCACAACCAACCTTGATTACACCTCATGCAGGTGAGCTCGCTCGCTTACTAAGTCGACGCGGTCTGCCGGTAAGTTCTGAATCCCTAGAGGCCGATCCAACTCATTGGGCGCAGAAGGCATCGACCCACCTTGGTGTAACCGTGCTCCTGAAGGGCGCGCAGACAGTTGTTGCCAACAATGACTTCGTAATCACTTTACCTAAAGCCACCTCTTGGCTTGCCACAGCTGGCACTGGCGATGTTCTGGCTGGAATTATCGGTGCGCTGGTTGCTACCAACTACATTGAAATTCTTAACGACCCGAATCGTCTAGCAGAAGTTGCTGCAACTGGTGCATTTATTCACAATCAGGCAGCTTTACTTGCATCAGATGGAGCACCCATTTCGGCAGTAAATGTAATTGATGAAATTCCTCGTGCAATAAGAAAAATTCTTAAATAACTATCTAGGGATATCCCCTCTTCTACATTTTCATTTATCCGACTTACTCTTGTGCATGGCTAAAACTCTGGCAAATCCTGCACGAGTTCTCGTCATTAATGACGATGCATTCGAACTAGCCACAATGTCTGCATCACTGAGACTGCACAGCACGAACATTGTTGGTGAAGCGAGCAACATGTTGGTCGCCGAGAACCTCTTTACATCTCTTCAACCAGAAGCAGTACTCATTGACTTACAGTTTTCTGGCGAAGAAGCAATTGGTTTACTTCAGCGCTTTCGCAAGATAGACCCAAACCTTGGAATCGTCATCACGACATCCTGTCCAGATCTCAGGCTCTTTGGATTACTGGAGCGAAATATTCCAGCAGGTAGCCGAATTATTCTCAAGCGATCTGTCTCAGATCTTTCGATTATCACCTTCGCTCTAGCCGAATGTCTAAACTCAGCCATAGACGGTTCTGCGATGAAGTGGATAAGCCTGCACTCAACTATTCATGCAAACTCATTCCTGACTATTCTCAACGAGCTCACAGATATTCAAATCGAGACGCTTCGCTTAGTTGCACAAGGGCTAAGCAATTCTGAAATCGCACGCGTGCGGTTTGTTTCCGAGAAATCAGTGGAACAAATTGTCGCTCGCGTCGCGCAACATCTATCGATATCTCCGGATCGCAGCAAAAACCTACGTGTGATATTGACTGGTGAATACTTCAAATGGCTTGGCGCACCTCGTCATTAACAGCCTTTGCGGTAAAGTCGCCGCATGCCTTCAGGAGTAACGCTCAGCGACTTACGTAAGCGATGGAATGAAGTCCTCGACCTCGTCGAAAGTCGCGACCGTATCGTCTGGATTGCCTACTTTGATGCTCGCCTGGAATCCTTTGAAAATGGGCGCCTGACCCTTGATTTCAGCGATGCCAACAAGTTGGCAACTGGCCACAATTATGCGGAAGCTCGTATTCGCCATCGTGCTGCGCTACAAGGTGCAATTTATGATGTCTTTGGGATTAACGTCGTGGTCGTTGAAAAGTGAAAAAAGTTCTCGCGCTAGCTCTTTCGATAGCCCTGACAGCCTTCACTATCTCGCCCGTTGCAGCCGATGATCTAAGTCTGATTGGCCCAGGGGATCGATTACATGGCGCAGATGTCAGCCGCTGGCAACATCCCAATGGCAAGCCAATTAACTTTAAGAAGATGCATGATGCAGGTTTGAGTTTTGTCATGATTAAGGCATCTGATACTCGTTACGAGTCTGATCGTTTAGCTTTGAAGTATGTAAGGATGGATCGAAAGGCGGCACAAGCCGCCGGTGTGTATACAGGTTTCTATCACTTTGCCATCTTGCCTAATGTCAGTACGCCAGCAGGAATAAAAAAGGATGCACAGGCCCAAGCTCAGAAAGTCTTATGGCGACTTGCAGATCTGGGTGGTTACAACGATATGGATTTGCCATATGCCTTGGACCTTGAAACTCGATGTGTTCAATGGAGTAGCTCTGGCGCCTGCATGAAGAACGCCACTCGCAGCGCAGCGACTTTATGGGCAAAGACATTCTTAAAGACGCTCAAGGATAAAACTGGGCGCACCCCAATTCTCTACTCATCACCTTCTTTTCTAGAGACCGCGCTTAATCGAGATAAGGAACTTAACTCTTACCCTCTTTGGATTGCACAGTATGCAATTGACCCTGCAGAACCCGGTGCAAAACCTAATGTGAAGCCAGGCGGATGTTTTGTGCACTCATGGACCACTAAAGAGTGCTCAGCAGATTGGACGATGTGGCAATACACATCATGTGGAATCGCACCTAAATATGGTGTTCCTGGCAATCGCTTGGACCTGAATGTTTTCAGCGGCGGACGTGAAAAGTTCCTCGCACTTTTGACCGGTACCTGGCAACCGGATCCCATTGATGCCATGCCTAAGAATGAAACTTCTACGATTGTAATTTCATCCTTTAGCGCCTCAACGACCAATAAGAACGTGATCATCAACGTTGAGGTAATGCGTCCAGATAGAACTCCTGTAGTTACTGGCACTGTTCGCTATTACTTTGCGCCTGAGAATGCGACCGTTCCCACAGTTGTTCAAAATGTAGAGCGTGAGACAAGCGGAATATGGAGGTTATCCATCTCAGGAATGCCTGCTGGCTCTTGGGTTGGTCATGTGGGCTTCACCGATGAAACTGGAACACATGCTGAAGTTAAGACGCCACTGAGCCTAGATATCTTGCAAGGACCAACCCCTGCACCAAAGCCAACAAAGAAAGCTACAAAGAAACCATCAAAAGATAGCTGCCGTAATCAGATTAAGAATTAACCAG
>CAZHPQ010000016.1:1483-16708 GCA_964533845.1 uncultured Candidatus Planktophila sp. | reverse complement strand
AGCGCTTTTAGCGCAACTTCCTCTTGGCCAATTACCTTGGCGAAAGATTGAACTGATTCCTTACGATCTGCTGACTTCCACCCAAGGGTTTCACCGATGATTTCAGCGACAGTATCGGCAGCCGATAACCCGCTATCGCTCGCCTCAAATGAGATACGTGTGCGTCGTAACAAAACATCTTCGACTGAGAGAGCGCCTTCATGTGAAGCAGCGTGAAGAATCTCAGCCTTGATATATGGGAGATCAGGGATAAGGCGCTGTGCCATTTCTGGATTTTCAGTGATGATCTCAAGGATCTCTGAAATCAACGAGCCGTAGCGATCCAATAGGTGTGTCACGGTTGCTTCGCTGATGTTGTAACTGTCCGCAATCTTGAGAACTTGTTGCTGCAGAGCGAAGTAGCCGTCAGCCCCAATCAGCGGAAGCTTTTCAGTAACAGAATCGCTCACGATACGACGAAGATCAAGGACTGCTAGGTCAACGGCATCTTTGGCCATCACGCGATATGTGGTGTATTTACCACCAGCTAAGCTGACAAACCCAGGGGCTGGTCGATCAACTGTATGTTCGCGCGAAAGCTTTGTTGTTGCTGATGTTGCATTATTGGCAACCAATGGACGAAGCCCGGCAAATACACCAATGATGTCTTCTGTCTTGAGCTTTGGCTCCAAGACGCGATTGGCTTGATCAAGGATGTATTGCACATCTTCTTGAGTAGCTAGTGGCTTGGCGCGATCGCCTTCGTATGGAGTATCAGTTGTGCCAACAATCCACTTATCGCCCCAAGGAATCAAGAAGAGCACTGAGACTGCTGTCTTTAAAATTATGCCATCTTTTGAATGAATCGCGCTCTGTGGAACAACGATATGTACACCCTTAGACATCGCTACTGAATATCCAGGAGTTAAACCAAACTGTTGATGCAGTTCATCGCTCCACACGCCGGCGCACATGATTGTCGCCTTTGCCGCAATGCTGAGCGTCTTGCCAGTCTTGAGATCAGTTGCAACGACGCCCGTGACCTTCTTGCCATTTCGTGTCAGGTTATCAACGCGGACATTAGTGGCGATCACCGCACCATGGCGCGCTGCTGTACGAGCAATCATCATTGTGTGGCGAGCATCATCTACTTGAGCATCAAAGTAGCGAATTGCGCCGGTGATGATGTCTTGTCGTAGTGATGGCGAAATATTTGCAATCGTCTTTCCAGTCAGGTGCTTATGTGAAGGAAGCGAACGTTTAAAGCCACGGAGCGCATCGTAGAGAGCAAGGCCAGCGCCAACATAAGTGCGCTCTTTCACTTTCTCAGTGAGCGGATAGAGAAAACTTACCGGCTTAACAAGATGAGGGCACTGTGTAGAAACCATGAGTTCGCGTTCGTGAAGAGCTTCCCGTACCAGCTTAAAGTCATATTGTTCTAGATAGCGCAGGCCGCCGTGAATGAGCTTGCTGGAACGGCTTGATGTTCCAGCTGCAATATCTTGCGATTCAACTAAAGCCACTTTCAGTCCACGAGTAACCGCATCGAGTGCAACGCCAACACCATTTACTCCTCCGCCAATTACGAGGATGTCGAACTCCTCGGTGGCTAGAGCCGAGAGCGCGTCAGAGCGCTGCTCTGGGTTGAGTGCTGATGTAAACATTGTGAAAGCTACCAATTCCTCATTGCGCTTAGTTTCTAGATTTATCGGTTTTGAGTAGTCTTAACTATATGGCATACATCGGAAGTTTGGACCAGGGAACCAGTAGCACGCGCTTCATGATCTTCGATGCTGCAGGAAAAGTCGTTGGACAGCATCAGATGGAACATCGTCAGATACTTCCGCAGGCAGGCTATGTCGAACATGATGCCGCTGAAATTTGGGAACGCACGCAGGAAGTTATTACTTCAGCTCTCAAGCAGGCCAATATTTTGGGCTCAGACCTTGCTGCAATTGGAATCACCAATCAGCGGGAAACAACAGTCGCTTGGGATGTCACAACCGGAAGACCGCTCCATAACGCAATCGTCT
The DNA here is from genome assembly GCA_964533845.1 of uncultured Candidatus Planktophila sp. GTDB lineage: Bacteria > Actinomycetota > Actinomycetes > Nanopelagicales > Nanopelagicaceae > Planktophila. The sequence continues at coordinate 14,696 of CAZHPQ010000016.1, read as the reverse complement.
GGCAGGACACTCGTACCGCTGATTACTTAGCCACTTTTTCTCAACAGATTCGCGATGAGATCACCCACAAGACAGGGCTTGCTATCGCTCCCTACTTTGCAGGTAGCAAGATGCGCTGGCTGATCAAAAACTCACCTGCTGTGCAGAGCGCAATTGCTGCAGGAACTGCGCGCTTTGGCACGATTGATACTTGGTTGCTCTGGAACCTCTCTGGTGGTGTTCGTTCTGGAGTTCACCTCACTGATGTCACCAACGCCAGCCGCACACTACTGATGAACCTTGAGACGCTGCAGTGGGATGAGCAGTTGCTAGAACAATTTGAAATTCCACGAGATGTGCTTCCAGAGATTAAATCTTCCTCTGAAATCTATGGCGCAACAGATCCACACGGTCCACTTGGTAGCGCTGTTCCGATTGCTGGCATCCTAGGAGATCAGCATGCGGCCATGGTGGGGCAAGTCTGTTTTGCTCGTGGTGAATCAAAGACAACCTACGGCACCGGAAACTTTGCTCTGCTTAATACCGGCAGTGACATTGTCAGATCAAAAAATGGCTTGCTCACAACTGTCTGCTACAAATTTGGTGATCAACCTGCAATGTACGCACTTGAAGGATCAGTTGCAGTAACGGGCTCTGCGATTCAATGGTTACGTGATCAACTTGGAATCATCAACCATGCGGCAGAGACCGAGGCGTTGGCATCATCGGTAACTGATACTGCTGGAATTTACTTTGTGCCTGCCTTCTCAGGGCTCTTTGCACCATACTGGCGAAGCGATGCACGTGGCGTCATTGTTGGTTTAACTCGTGCAGCAACTAAAGCTCACCTAGCGCGTGCAGCACTGGAGGCAATCTGTTACCAAACTCGCGATGTCATGGATGCCATGGTTGCCGATAGTGGAGTGCCGATGACAGAGATGCGCGTTGATGGTGGTATTACAGCCAACTCGCTCTGTATGCAGATGCAGGCAGACATTATGGGAATTGATATCACTCGACCGCTCATCACTGAAACAACTGCGCTAGGTGCTGCCTATGCAGCTGGCCTCGCTGTTGGTTTTTGGAAAGATACCGATGAACTCAAAAAGCAGTGGCAGCAATCGCGACGCTGGAACCCCACATCTACTGCCGCAGAACGTCAAGCGGGTTATTCGGGATGGAAGAAGGCGATCGAACGTACCCTTAATTGGGCCTAACGAGATTTATCTAGGCGCACGATAGAGTACGCACATCATGGATGAAATCGTCGAACTTTCAGCAGGTGTAGTGCGCACAAGCCGCACTATGAACGACGGTCGCACCATCCGTTATTACGACACCGCTGGCCAGACTCGCACTGCAAAAGATCAGCGCCCTGAGGAAGATCAGCCAGGAATTGGTGAGCTTCGCCTAGATCCGTTAGTCAACGAATGGGTTGCCATGGCAGCTCATCGCCAAGGTCGCATCTTTCTACCGCCAAAGGAACTCTGTCCGCTCTGTCCAACGACAGGCGAACTCCTTACCGAAATTCCAGAGAGCGATTTTGAAGTTGTTGTCTTTGATAACCGTTCACCATCGCTTCGACCACCAGCAGGAGATTTTGCTCTTCCTGATTTGGTCGGCACAGATACCGATGAGGGCGCCGCTGCTGGTAAGTGCGAAGTAATCTGCTTTACCGCCGACCATGGTGGTTCTTTCAAAGTTCTTTCACCACAGCGCGTTCGCACACTTCTTGAAGCTTGGCGCGATCGCACCGCTGAACTATCGACGCTTCCTTACATCGCACATATTGCTCCCTTTGAAAATCGTGGAGAAGAGATTGGCGTAACGCTGGCACATCCACATGGGCAGATTTATGCCTACTCCTACTTGCCTCCACGCGTTACCAAGATGCTTGAAGTTGCTCGCGCACACCACCAGAAGACTGGCCGAGTGCTCTTCGATGATGTTGTCGCTCGCGAGCTACGCGATCAGGTACGCATCATTGCGCGTAATGAACATTGGATTGCATACACACCATATGCCTCGCGTTATCCCTTTGAAATTCATGTCACTCCGCTTGCGCCAGTTGCTGACTTAACCGAACTAGCACCTGCAGCATGTGATTCATTCCCATCGATTGCAATCGAAGTGATGCAACGTCTCGATGGAGTTTTCGGTATTGATATGGCCTACATCGCAGCGTGGCATCAAGCACCTGTGCGCGAAGGCCGCGATCTACTTCGCCTTCATTGGCAGATCACTTCAGTGCGACGTGCGCCAGGAAAGCTGAAGTATTTGGCTGGTTCCGAATCAGCGATGGGCGCGTTCATTATGGATATGAAGCCAGAGCAATCAGCTCAACAGTTAAAAGATGTAAAGATTTAAGTTAATGGCAACGATTGCACGCCATTTTGAAGATTTATATGGCCGAAAGCCTGAAGTTATTGCAGAAGCTCCTGGCCGAGTAAATCTAATCGGTGAACACATTGATTACAGCGAAGGCTTTGTCCTCCCCTTTGCTATCGCAGATAGAACCTATGCGGCGATTGCTGCGCGCAACGATGGGTTGGTGCGCATCGCATCTCACCAACGCCGAGAGCGCATCTTTACCATCGACATCAACGATGTAAAACCTGGCAGCAAAGGCGACTGGGAAAAGTATGTTCTTGGAGTTATCTGGTCTTTAGGCGTAACTCAAGGGGTCGATATCTTGGTTGATGGCACTGTTCCGGCAGGTGCGGGTCTTTCTTCCTCTGCAGCTCTGGAATGTTCAGTTGCAGTCGCACTCAATGAACTCTTCTGGCTCAATATCTCGCTTCCTGATTTAGCGCGCGCAACCCAAAAGGCTGAAAATGATTATGTAGGTATGCCTTGCGGCATCATGGATCAATCTGTCTCGCTAATGGGCCAAGTAGGTTCTGCACTCTTACTTGATTGTCGCGATCTCACAACTGAGTCCATTCCCTTTGATGTCGCCTCAAGTGGCCTAGAACTTCTGATTATCGATACCCAGGCTCACCACGCGCTCGTTGATGGCGGTTACGCCGAACGTCGTGCTGATTGCGACTCTGTTGTTGCCAAACTTCAGATTCCCTCCATGCGCCACTTAACCCTAGAAGCCCTTGAAGCTGCACGGAGCCAGATTACCGAAACCGAATTTATCCGAGCTCGCCATGCCGTTACTGAGATCGCTCGCGTAATGGATGCAGTAAAGGCTCTTCGTGCCTCTGATTTTGTCGCACTCGGCAAACTAATTAACGAATCTCATATCTCACTTCGCGATGATTACGCTGTCTCTTGCCCTGAACTCGACGTTGCAGTTGACGCATCGCTAGCTGCAGGAGCGCTCGGTTCTCGCATGGTGGGTGGTGGATTCGGCGGCAGCGCTATCGCACTTGTTAAACAAGAAGATATAGAGAAGGTGAAGAGTTCGGTGACGGCTGCCTTTGAAGCAAAGAGATACAAGAAGCCAAGATTCTTTACATCGCTTCCTAGTGCAGGAGCCAGCGCTAGTCGTTATTAATTGCTTCAATCGAGAGAACTTCTACTCCCCCGATTGAATTAAGAATCTCTACCAAATCTGATGCATCTGTGCCTGGCACAGCCACAATAATCTGGTCATATCCCACGCCATCTACAGTTTTTAAAACTTCAAGCCCGCGAATATCGGCGCCCGCTGATCCAATTGCAGATGCGAGCATGCCCAGTGAACCGGGACGGTCAGGAAGGGATACCTGCATTGTGAAGAGTGCCATGAGTGAAAGATACCCGCTTCTTGCGCTCTCGTTAGAGCGAAGGAGCAGAACCTAAGGTCACGCGATAAGTGCGATTTCCACCGGTGGGAAGCTCAACAACTACCGAGACTGTCGCTCCTGGAACATAAGAGCGAATACGCACGATTGCAGTGTCAGTATTTGTGATCTTTGCTCCATCGATGGTCTTGATAATTGAGCCAACCGGGATGCCAGCCTTATCTGCACCCTCATTTGGACTCAAACGTGCAATTCGAGCACCAACTCCAGTAAAGGTATTGTCGAAGAAGACGCCAAGAACCGGACGAGTTGATTTTCCAGTTGAAATGATCTCATCAATCACACGCTTTGCTTCGTTGATTGGGATGGCAAAGCCAAGTCCAATGCTTCCACCGACTCCACCGGATGAAAGCGTTGCAATGGCAGAGTTAACGCCGATGATGCGCCCCTGTGCATCAACGAGTGCGCCACCTGAGTTGCCAGGATTAATGGCGGCATCTGTCTGAATTGCATTTACATAAGACTGTGCATCGCCACTACCTGTAGATACCGGGCGGTTAAGCGCTGAGATAATTCCGCTTGTTACTGTGCTCGCTAATCCAAGTGGTGAACCAATTGCCAATACTGGGTCGCCTACGCTGACCTTGGAAGAATCTCCAAGAGCAATTTCAGGGAGATTGCCTCTCTGCACCTGCAGAACAGCTAAGTCATAACCTGGATCGCGTCCCACAATTCTTGCGGTGAATTGATCGCCGTTGGTGAGCTCAACTCTGATTGTTCCTGAACTGGCTGCTGATTCGATGACGTGATTATTGGTGATGATAAAACTAGAAGATGAGTTTGACTTGTAGACAGAGCCTGAACCTGATCCACTTCCGCTAGAAGTAGAAACAGCGATAGAGACAACTGAAGGTGTCACTAAAGACGAGATGGCCTTGGTATTCATCCCATTGCCACCGATTTCAATCAGCGTGCGTCCACTTGAACAAGAGCCGGTGCTGGAAACAAAGAGTGCGCCTGTGCGGTTATCAGAACAAGCCTTTACTGCACCTGATGGCTGAGTATTCGAAGCCGTTGCTACCGATCCTGCGGCGACTGCGCCTGTGATAAATGCGGCGGCGACCTTGCTACGAAGAGAAAATGAGATTTTCATACTTCAGATAATGCCTAACTTTCTTGAGATTTTCCTGTTGGAAATATCAGAGAACCCTTAACTTCGCCCGCGGGGTATTCCGTGGCTCCCTGACTTGGATTCGAACCAAGAACCTGTCGATTAACAGTCGACTGCTCTGCCGTTGAGCTATCAGGGAATGAGAGACGAACTCTACCGCAGGGGCTAACGCCTGCCAAAATCAAGGAATTTACTGCTGACTACAGCGAGCCGATCGAGAGTTCATGAAGGCCGCGCTTCTGCGTTTCAAGGGCCACAAGTTGCGCAAAAGCTTCGTTGTATTGAGCCTCATTTTCAATAGGATTTAATCGTTGCAGACTCGACTTTAAATCAGCGATCTTGCGACTTACCAAAACCTCGCGCACACGTGCAACGATGCTAGAAACATACTTTTCAGAGACAGCGCCATCTGTGCGCACCGGCTCTACTGAAAGCTCAGTGAAGAGCTGGCGCATTCTTTCATCGGTCACATTTTCAAGTTGAATTGGTCCTGTTCCAAAAGAATCAATAATGCGGCGAAGTTCGCGATAGGCCGGATGAGTAAAGGCTTCATCTTCGATTGTTTTCCACTCAGTCATCAATCCTGGCATTTGTAACTTCGCCTTGAGTACTTCTCGTTCAAGCATCAAGGTTGGCTCAGTTGGATTGGGGCGCCATGAGTCATCGTTGCCTGATTGGGCAGCTGCTGGTTGTTGCGCAGTCACCTTCTTTAGCGCGGTGTTGACAGCAGCTGTTACTACTTCCATCTCGGTGCCCAACCAACCGGCAAGTGACTTTATGTATTCAGGTCTTAGCGATTTATCTCGAATAGCTGCAACCAGTGGCGCTGCAGTATTGAGCGCATTCACTCGCCCTTCAGCAGTATCTAAATTATGTTTCTTAAGCTCTGTGCGAATGGCAAACTCAAAGAGTGGCACGCGCTTTGCAATCAGATCTCGAAGGGCAAGATCTCCTTTATGTTGACGTAAGTCGCATGGGTCAAGCCCATCTGGTTCGACAGCGACAAATGTCTGAGTAACAAACTTCTGATCATCACCGAATGCTTTCATTGCTGCCTTTTGACCTGCCGCATCGCCATCAAAGGTGAAGATCACTTCTCCGCGGAAGGCATCTGCATCCATCAGTAATCTACGAATAATGCGGATGTGATCATCACCGAAGGCAGTTCCACATGTTGCAACCGCAGTTGTAATACCCGCTAAGTGGCAAGCCATGACATCGGTGTAGCCCTCGACAACTACCACCTGTCGATTCTTGGCAATATCTTTCTTCGCCATATCAAGACCGTAGAGCACCTGTGATTTCTTATAGATTGGCGTTTCTGAAGTATTTAAATACTTAGGGCCTTGATCTTCCTCATCGCTGGCCAACTTTCTAGCACCGAAGCCGACGATTTCTCCAGAGATATCTTTGATAGGCCACATGATGCGATTGCGGAACTTATCGATAGGGCCACGATCGCCCATCTTTGATAGACCTGCTTCTTCTAACTCTTCAATAGTAAATCCGGCGGCGCGTAAGTGTTTAGTCAGACCATCCCAAGAATTTGGTGCATACCCAACTGCAAAAGTGTCACATGCTGCCTTATCAAAACCACGTTTGGTAAGTAAGTCACGTGCATGGGCTGCATCAGGTGATGTATTCAGAAGATCGCGATAGAACTTTGCTGCTTCGACATGAGCTGCATATAAGCGAGAACGCTTTGAAGTCGGCTGAGTTGGTCCGCCTTCTTCATAACGTAAGGTGTAGCCAATCTGTGATGCTAAACGTTCAATAGTTTCAGTAAAACTTAAGTGATCAGTCTTCATCATGAAATCGATGACATCGCCACCAACGCCACAACCAAAGCAGTGGTAGTAATTCTTGGATGGAGTCACATGAAATGAAGGAGACTTCTCATCATGGAAAGGACAGAGGCCCTTCTTCTGTCCCCCACCTGCGTTTTTCAGCGCAACTCCTGCCGCTGTAACTACTTCATCGATATGGGCATGTTCGCGGACATAGACAATGTCATCTGCCTTTATGCGACCGCTCATGTTCCTACCTTAGCGACGCTTTGAAAGGTGCGCATGGAGCGCATATGCACCCGGGTCTGTCAGGCTGGCGATTTGGTCGATCACTACGCGCAACTTCTCGGAGTCGGTAGTGGCGCGCTTCCAATCATCTTCAAAGATGGGATCAAGCTCTGCTGGAGCTGCGCTATAGAGCATCTCGACTAGTTCATGAATAACAGTCTGCTGCTTGGCATAACGTTCTTGTGAAGCAGCGGCGTTAATGAGGTAATGGCCTGCAACTGCCTTTAAGAAATCTACTTCAATCTTCTGCTCACGTGGAATCTCAAGATTTGCGTTGTAACGAGTAAGTGGACCATCACCATGAACTTTGCGAGTTTCAATTTCTGCAGCCAAAACAAAACGGCCAATCAGCTGTGATGTGGAATCCTTCAAGCGAGCAAGTGATCGGTGGGTGCGATCAAAGCCTGCAGGCCAACAAGAGAGTTGTTGTAGACGAGTTAGCGCTGCGGCAACTTCATCTTTGCTGGCATCAGAACCGTAGCCACTGACCATTTCGGCATAGAGCACATCAAAGTCAGTATCAAAGCTTTTGACTGTTATTTGGCCAGCGAAGATGGCATCTTCTAAATCGTGAACTGAGTATGCGCAATCATCAGACCAATCCATAATCTGCGCCTCAATACATTTACGTCCAACAGGGGCTCCTGCGCGAACCCAGTTGAAGATCTCAACATCATCGTCATATACGCCAAATTTGCGAGGATTTTCTGAACGTGGCCAAGGATATTTTGTCGCTGCATCCAAAGATGCACGCGTTAAGTTAAGGCCAAGGCTGCGGCCATCAGCATCAACAGTCTTTGCTTCAATGCGAGTAAGTAAACGGAGTGATTGGGCATTGCCCTCAAAGCCGCCACACGGTTCGGCAACGATTGCAAGGGCTTCTTCACCATTGTGGCCAAAGGGTGGGTGGCCCATATCGTGCGAAAGGCATGCAGTTTCTAGCAGATCAGGATCAGCACCCAGTGATTCACCGAGCTCGCGACCAATCTGCGCACATTCCAGTGAGTGCGAAAGACGTGTACGTTGAAAATCATTCTCCCAAGGAACAGCGACTTGAGTCTTTGCCGCCAAACGACGCAGCGCCGCTGAGTGGATTACACGTGCGCGATCTCGCACAAACTCTGTGCGACCAGGACGCTTTGCCGGTTCATCAAGAAAGCGCTCTTGATCTTGCGCGCTATATCCCTTAACTAACTCGGTCATACACATACCTTACAAGCCCGCCATTAGTTAGATGGTCGCTGATATGAATGCCTCGTCTACCTAAGGTGATGTAGGCAAGGTATGCGCCTGATTCACGAATTAAGTAACGGGTGCGAGATTTTTCAAGAGTATTAGGGCCAGTCTTTACTGGCGAACAGGTTGCGATAGCACCTAAGTCATTGGCCATTCTCATGGAACGACCACAGTGATATGCATCCGTTGCGATGATGACGTTATAGACATTGCGCTTCTTCATCTCGGCGATATAGGCCTTAGTTTGTGTGAAGGTATCGCGCCCAACTGGAAGTGAAATAATCTTTGCCTTGGGAACTCCGTGACGAGATAACCAATATTTTCCAGCTGCAGCTTCAGTTGTGCGATCTCCTGGTGCGCCGGCTCCAACAGTAATAATGAGAGGCGCATAACCTTTATCGCGTAACTGCTTCGCCTCTTCTAAGCGTGCCAAGAGAACTTCACCGGGTGCGCCATTGAGTTGAGCGGCCCCTGGAACAACAATGACATCGGCAGAGTTTCGAAATGGTGGGTGATGCGCGCTCTTCCAGGTAATGAAGAGGGCATATCCAGGAACGATAATGACGATAGCTAAAATCAGCGAAATTACGCGGCGAATGAGTTTAAACATTATCCGCCCGAGAACATATCTTCAGCGTCGAGATGGATCATCTCATCTGGATCATTGAGCCAACCATCGGGCAGAGTTGGTGGACGTCCGCTACTTGTTCGGCCACGAGGCTTTTCAGCAACTTCAACTGGGTAAGGTTGATCATCTAATTGGTTGAGCAGCGAACGTAATTCATTAAGAGATCCCACCATTCCAAATTGGCGACGCAACTCTGAATGCACACGGAATCCTTTGAGATACCAAGCCATATGTTTACGTAAATCACGGCAGCCACGATCCTCAGAATCAAAGTAATCAACGATGAGTTCGCCATGGCGATACATCACTTCACTTACCTGGCGCAGAGAAGGCAGAACCTTCTTCTGTCCTCCATTAAAAGATTCAACTAAATCAGCAAATAGCCAAGGACGTCCCAGGCAGCCGCGACCTACTACAACGCCGGCGCAGCCTGTCTCTTTGACCATGCGCACACCATCAGCACCTGACCAGATATCGCCATTTCCCAAAACAGGAACACCAGTTGGTTTCAGATGCTCAACTAAGTTTTTGATGGCAGACCAATCTGCTTGGCCTTCATACATCTGCTGCGCGGTGCGCGCATGAAGTGCAACCCAGGCAACTCCTAAGTCGGCTGCCGATTTAGCTGCTTCCAAATATGTGTGGTGATCGGTGTCGATACCGATGCGCATCTTTACTGTGACAGGTATTCCATATGGCTTTGCGTTATCGACTGCCGCCTTCACGATTTCGCGGAATAAGTTGCGTTTAAAAGGAAGGGCTGCGCCTCCACCCTTGCGCGTGACTTTTGGTACAGGGCAACCAAAGTTCATATCGATATGGTCTGCCAAATTTTCGCGGCCAATCATCTTGACTGCTTCTCCCATGTGATGCGGATCCACGCTATATAACTGCACAGAACGCGGCCATTCACCTTCGCCTGGTTCAATCATTCGCAACGTTTCAGGGATACGTTCTAGTAAAGCGCGCGCAGTCACCATTTCAGAGACGAATAGTCCAGCTCCTTGTTCGCGGCAGAGCATGCGAAAGGCGGAGTTGGTGATTCCAGCCATTGGTGCAAGTACAACTGGCGGATCTACTAAATGAACTCCATCTTTGAGTGGGAGTGAAAGTGGATCTAGCAGCCGAGTAGACGTGGTGCTAACCATGCTTCTACTTGATCAAGTGCAATTCGCTCTTGCGCCATTGTGTCGCGATCACGAATAGTGACTGCTTGATCTTCAAGGGATTCAAAGTCGACGGTAATGCAGTACGGGGTACCGATTTCATCTTGGCGGCGATAGCGACGACCAATTGCACCTGAATCATCGAAATCAATATTCCAATTCTTACGGAGCTGAGCTGCCAAATCGCGCGCCTTTGGTGAAAGGTCTGCATTACGAGAAAGCGGAAGAACTGCGGCCTTGACGGGTGCCAGGCGGTGATCGAGCCTCATCACTGCGCGCTTTTCCATCTCGCCCTTGGCATTTGGCGCTTCATCCTCGGTATATGCATCCATCATAAATGTCAGCGTGCAACGATCAACGCCGGCTGCAGGTTCGATGACGTACGGAGTCCAACGTTCGTTTTTCTCTTGATCAAAGTAAGAAAGGTCTTTACCTGAAGCAGCCGAGTGAGCCTTAAGGTCAAAGTCGGTGCGGTTAGCGATACCTTCGAGTTCGCCCCATTCGGTTCCGGCAAATTCAAACTTGTATTCAATATCTGCCGTGCGCTTTGAATAGTGCGACAACTTCTCTTTCGGGTGATCATAAATACGGAGACGATCCGGATTGATACCCAAATCGATGTACCAAGCAAGGCGTGTATCGATCCAATATTGATGCCACTCTTCATCAGTGCCAGGCACTACGAAGAACTCCATCTCCATCTGCTCAAATTCACGAGTACGGAAGATAAAGTTTCCTGGCGTGATTTCATTACGGAATGATTTACCAATCTGGCCGATACCAAATGGTGGCTTCTTGCGAGATGTAGTTAAAACCTGATCAAAGTTGATAAAGATTCCTTGCGCGGTTTCTGGGCGAAGATAGGCCAGCCCTGATTCATCTTCGACTGGTCCAAGGAATGTCTTGAGCAGACCAGAGAATTGCTTAGGAGTTGTAAATTGACCTTTGTTGCCGCAGGCGGGGCAGTTCATATCGGCAAGGGATGCCAACTTCTTGCCATGCTTTGCTTCATAGGCTTCTTCTAAATGATCTGCGCGATAACGCTTATTACAAGCAGTACATTCAGTAAGCGGATCGCTAAATGTTGCAACGTGTCCAGATGCTTCCCAGACTTCACGCGCCAAGATGACAGATGAATCAATACCGACAATATCTTCGCGACCCATGACCATGGACTTCCACCACTGGCGCTTTACATTGTTCTTAAGTTCGACTCCGAGGGGACCGTAATCCCAAGAAGCGCGCAGGCCTCCATAAATTTCAGAAGAGGGAAATACAAATCCACGACGCTTTGATAGCGAAACGATATTTTCTAGACGGTCTACGGCCATTACTTTGCTCCATCCGGCTGGCTGTCGGCGAAGAGCAACGGGCGTTGCTCACGAAGGATAAGTTTACTCGTAGGCCCCGGGCTCATCGATCGCGCGAGCAAGAACTGGAATCGCTTCTAACTTTGCCCGCGTTGAACTTAAAGCTCTGCGATAAGAACCCACGTTCTCCCATTCGGTGGTCAACACCCAAAGAGTTGGTTCATCGAGATTCTGGCCGACAGAACCTGACTTAAATCCCGCCGCCTCCGCGAGAACCGCCTTGACCGCCTCAAGTTCAGCGCGGAAATCCACCGCGCTCTGTAGCGGGACCTGAAAACGAGCGATTGCGAGCATGGAGCCAGCCTAGGGGGCGTAAGCATGGAAATGAAAATCATTTTCATTTATGGTACTTTTTCGCCCATGAATACAGCCATCATCCTCGCCGCAGTTACGGCGCTTGCAACGACTGCCGGTGGATTCCTTGCAATCAAATCAAAGGATCGCCTCCACTTAGTACTCGGCCTTTCTGCAGGTCTACTTCTTGGTTTGGTTGCATTCGATCTTTTGCCAGAAGTTTTCTCTCTCGGAACTCAAGAACTTCTGGGTGCACCTGCCGTTTCAGTTGCACTCGTAGCTGGCTTCCTTTTGCTGCACTTCTATGAACAACTCTTTGGTTCACACGAACCAGCAGAATCAGATTACGGACATGATCACAAGCACTCATCAAGTGTTGCCGGTTCACTCGGCGCACTCGCGATGGGTGGGCACGTATTCCTTGATGGTCTAGCGCTCGGAGTGGCATTTAAAGTTAGTTCAGATTTAGGAATTGCAGTCTTCATCGCTCTTCTCGTGCACGCATTTAGCGATGGCCTAAATACTGTCTCATTCTTGATCAAGAGCGGCAAGTGGGGCAAGAAAGGTATTTGGCTACTAGGAGTCGATGCCATCGCTCGTGTCAGCGGTGCAGCACTTGGAACAACACTTGCTCTTGGCGATAACTTGATTGCTATTTACTTAGCCGCCTTTGCTGGAATCGTTATCTATCTCGCCACTTCCCATATTCTTCCTGAAGCACATTCACGCCACTCATCACGTTTTACAATTTTGGCAACAATTCTGGGTGTAATCATCATGTGGGGATTAGTCAGCTATCTTCATAGCGGCGATAGTCACAGCCATGGTTCAGGGACAGAAGTTCACGAAGAACACCACGATGATAAACACGGGTCTGAAGAAGACCACGCCCATAAAGATGAGCACCACGATAAAGAAGATCACGCTAAGTAATGTCGCGCTCTAATCCCCGTGTCTTAAGTACCTTAGAACGCGCTGGTGGTTTTGCTAGCGCGCAAGAGGTGTATCGCCTGATGCAACGTGAAGGCGAAAGCATCGGCCTTACAACCGTGTATCGCGCGCTACAGAGTCTGGTAAGCGACAAGATTGTTGATGTACTGCGCCGCGAAGATGGCGAAGCCATTTATCGTCTCTGCGGAGAAGCTCATCACCATCACTTAGTCTGCAAAGGCTGCGGTGTTACAGTTGAAATTGAAGGTGGAGCAATTGAAAAATGGGCAAAAACCATGGCTGAAGAGCATGGTTTCCGCGAAGTTGGCCACACCGCGGAAATCTTTGGCCTCTGTAGCAAGTGTTAAGGCTGGCACACTAATCTCATGACAATCTGGAGAACAGTTAGCGCCGTAATTGGTATCGCCTTCGTTCTTCTTTATGCAGGCGGCGCCAACTATTGGAATAAACAAGATGGTTGGTACCAATCCCTCAATCAACCTTCATGGCAACCGCCCAGCTTCGTCTTTGGGTTGATCTGGCCCTACAACTTCATCGTTATTGGAATTGCGCTCTGGGTTATCGCTAGCAAGGCTTCTCCTGCACTTGTTGCAGCTGCAGTCACTCTCT
>CAZHPQ010000016.1:0-1383 GCA_964533845.1 uncultured Candidatus Planktophila sp. | reverse complement strand
ACGAACTCGGCGTAAGAAGATTGCCACGGCAAGAAGTTGCTAGTGCGCTGTTCACCAGATGAACGCAGGAACATATCAACATCGCGCATCTTTGGTGAATAGAGATACTTTTCTAGAGTCTTCTCATTTATGGAATCCGCTTTGACCTTGCCCCGCTTTACATCGCGGGCTAGTTCTGTGGCTGCATCAACAATCTCTGCTCGACCGCCATAGTTAACGCACATATTCAGCGTTAGCTTCTTATTCTTCTTGGTTAATTCTTCTGCCTCTTCTAACTCGGCAATCACAGACTTCCAAAGACGTTGTGGGCGGCCCAACCAATTGATCTTTACGCCCATCTCGTTGAGGCGATCACGACGCGTACGTAACATTTCACGGCTATAACCCATCAAGAATCGGACTTCTTCAGGGCTGCGCTTCCAATTTTCAGTTGAGAAGGCATAGGCGCTTATCTCTTTCACGCCGAATTCGATTGCTGCTTCAACGATATCGAAGAGGACCTTCTCGCCTGCTTCATGTCCTGCTGTGCGCGGTAGTCCGCGCTCTTTCGCCCAACGTCCATTTCCATCCATCACTATCGCGATGTGTTGGGGAATCTCAATCTTCTTAGCCATAAATACTCAACTAAGCCCTCTCGACCATCGGCAAACTTCGCAGTCCGCGTTCAAGGTGCCATTGTAGGTAAGCGGTAACCAAACCACTAGCCTCTCGGCGATGCCGTGATTCGCTATTTTGCGCAAAATCCCAATCACCAGATAGCAGCGCCTGCATCAGCGCCAGAGCTTCAGGTGTTGCAGTTGCCGAAGCAGATGGCCGACAATCCATACAGACAGATCCGCCGCCGACCAATGAGAAGTAGCGATGCGGCCCTGGCTTTTCACAACGTGAACATGCAGTCATTGATGGCTCGTATCCACCAATGGAAAGGGAGCGGAGTAAGAAAGCATCCAGAATTAAACTCGAGTCATAACGGTTTTCAGCAAGTGCACGCATTCCGCCAACAACTAATTGAAACTCTTGCGGGGCTGGTTCTTCCTCTTGCTGCGTAAAGCGCTCTGCTGTTTCAAGAATTGCGTGGGCAATTGTCCAACGTTGGTAGTCATCGGTGAGCGCTTCGCCATAATTCATAATGGCTTCGACTTGTGTGATGGTGTCAAAGGTCTTACCGGCATGCATCTGAATATCTACATGGCTACCTGGCTCAAGGCGCGCACCAAATTTGGACATGGTGCGACGCACTCCCTTTGCAACCCCTCGGATACGCCCGTGATCTTTGGTGAGCAGAGTGATGATGCGATCGGCTTCGCCTAGCTTTTGCGTGCGCAGGATGATGGCTTCATCGCGATAAAGCGATGAACGGGGCGCAGACATACTGCGTACGAT
>CAZHPQ010000015.1:0-20044 GCA_964533845.1 uncultured Candidatus Planktophila sp. | reverse complement strand
GTTCTTGGACACATTCAGCGCGGTGGAACCCCATCAGCCTTCGATCGCGTCCTGAGCTCACGCTTTGGCCTTGAGGCAATTACTGCCGTACATGACGGCGACTTTGGAAAGATGATGGCCCTGCATGGCACCAAGATTGCGCGCGTGCCTTTGGCATCGGCAACCGATGTGCTTAAGACCGTTCCTATCGAGCGCTACGAGGAGATCACTTCGTTCTTTGGCTAATCTCCGCGCGAGATTGCAACCGAATTGCCTACTCTTATGACTATGACATCGCCTTCCTCGCAGCTCGATAACCTCTTTGACCCTGCCCTCGTTGCCGCTCAGCAACCAAACTGGCCAGGTGGAAAAGATGGTGCGCCTCTAGCAAAAGCTGTCGCTGAACTTCGCGCACTTCCACCTCTTGTCTTTGCTGGCGAGTGCGATGATTTGAAGGCCAAGATTGCTGAAGCTGCGGCAGGACGCGCGTTCTGGTTACAAGGTGGAGATTGCGCTGAAACATTTAGTTCAGCAACTGCAGATTCAATTCGTAATCGCATCAAGACAATCCTGCAGATGGCTGCAGTTTTGCAGTACTACTCAAGCTTGCCGGTGATCAAGGTTGGACGTATGGCGGGGCAGTTCGCTAAGCCACGTTCCAATGATCTTGAGACCCGTGGCGATGTCACACTTCCTGCCTACCGCGGGGATGCTGTCAACGATATTGAATTTACTGAAAGCGCACGTACGCCAGATCCTCAGCGTTTGGTGCGCGTCTACAACACCTCTGCTGCAACGCTTAATTTAGTTCGCGCCTTTACTCGTGGAGGTTTTGCAGATCTGCGCCAGGTTCACGAATGGAATAAGGGCTTTATCCGCGATTCCAAGTTCGGCGATAAGTACGAGCAGATGGCGAATGAGATTGGCCGCGCACTTTCATTTATGCAATCAGCAGGCGTAGACCCTGAGCAATTTAAAGCCGTTGATTTCTACGCTAGCCACGAAGCGCTCATCATTGAATACGAGAAGGCGTTGACTCGCATCGATTCACGTACCCAACTTCCATACGATGTATCAGGACACTTCATCTGGATTGGCGAACGTACACGCCAACTCGATGGCGCTCACGTTGATTTTGCATCTAAAGTGCGTAATCCAATTGGCATCAAACTCGGACCGAAATCCACTGTTGAAGATGCACTTGCCCTCATTGCCAAACTCAACCCTGATAACGAACCAGGACGCATTACCTTCATTACCCGTATGGGCGCGAGCAAGATTCGCGAAGCGCTCCCTGCACTTGTTGATGGCGTCACCAAGTCCGGTGCGCAAGTTCTATGGGTCTGCGATCCAATGCACGGCAATACCTTTGAGTCAAAGAATGGTTACAAGACTCGTAACTTTGAAGATGTTCTCGATGAAGTACGTGGCTTCTTCGAAGTACATAAGAAGCTTGGCACTCATCCAGGCGGAATCCATATCGAACTCACCGGTGATGATGTAACCGAGTGTCTTGGCGGCGGCAATGAAGTCTCCGAAAAGGACCTTGAGTCACGCTATGAGACAGCCTGCGACCCACGTCTGAATCACTCGCAATCACTTGAGCTCTCATTTTTGGTTGCTGAAATGTTGCGCGACCGCTAATTTAGCGAACGTGCCGCTTCTTCTCTCAACTGTTACTACGCCAATCGGAAACCTTAATCTAATTGCAGATGAGCACATTCTGCTTGCGGCTAATCTCTCAAGCCTTAAGGCGCTGAAAGAGAGCCTTAGCCAAGAAGATTCTAAGAAAGAGATTAAGAGCGTCTCGCGAATCCCCATCATTACTGATCTTATTGGCGACTACTTTGATGGTGATGTTTCTGCGATAAACGCAATAAACGTTCGCCAGCCTGGAGCTTCTTTCTCGCAAGCCGCTTGGAAAGCCATGAAGAAGGTCAAAGCTGGAAAAGTTATCTCCTATGGCGAACTTGCAGAGCGCGCGGGTAGCCCTGCTGCAGTTCGCGCCGCCGGAAGTGCTTGTGCCAAAAATGCAATTGTCTTAATCGTGCCATGTCACCGCATTGTAAAAACTGGGGGAGCGCTCGGAAATTACGCTTATGGGTTAGATAAGAAAGAGTGGCTACTTCGCCACGAGGGCGCTCTTTAAAATTACCTGCAATATCTCAATCGCTTGATTGCACTGGGCGTCATCAAAATCGAGATGAGTAACAAGGCGTGCGTAATGTGGCCCAAGAGCGCTAATCCAGAGTCCAGCTTCTTTACAACGTGATGCCAATTCTGCCGCGGTGATTCCAATTTTGGAAAGTTCAAGCCCAACAATGTTGGTCGCAACTCTCTTTGGGTCTACAAGAGATGAGTCGATTGCGGCAAGTGCCACCGCAATTTTCTGGGCACGGTCGTGATCTTCTGCCAATCGGGCAATATTGTGATCGAGTGCGTAATGGCCAGCAGCTGCGAGGATTCCAACCTGTCGCATGCCAGCGCCATAACGCTTGCGCCAGATACGCGCTTCTTGGATGCGCTCTTTGGTGCTGATCATCAGCGATCCAACTGGAGCGCCTAAACCTTTTGAAAGACAGACGCTGATGGTGTCAAAGTGCTTGCCGTACTCTGCAAAGGATATACGGGATGCAACATGAGCATTCCAGATGCGCGCACCGTCTAGGTGCATGGCGATGCCACGTGCACGAGCTGCGACGGAAAGTTTTTCAATTTCTGCGATAGGTTGCACAGTTCCGCCGCCAAAGTTGTGGGTGTTCTCGACCGCAATAGCTTTGGTAGAAACTAGATAAGGACCGGCGTTCTCGTGTGCGATGGCGAGTGGATCTTCAGCGCGCAAGAGCCCATCTTCGGCAGGCCAGGTGCGGGTAGTGATTCCACTAAAGGTTGCGGCAGCGCCTAGTTCAGCACGGACAATGTGTGAACGAGTTTCAACGAGAAGTTCTTCACCAGGCTTTACTAACGTGCGGATAGAGAGCTGATTGGCAAGTGAGCCTGTAGGGCAGAAGAGCGCAGATTCATGACCGAAAAGAGCTGCAACACGTTCTTCGAGCGAGTTAACGGTCGGGTCATCGCCGTAAACATCATCACCGACTGCGGCGCTGGCGATAGCTTCGCGCATCGCAGCTGTTGGCTGCGTTACCGTGTCAGAACGTAGATCAATTGCCATATTAGGACTCCTTCAGCACAATCATAAACATAGCGGTCAAGACCATAAGACCACCGAAGAGCGCCTTTATCGTCAGTGATTCTCCGCCGAAGGCAAGAGCAAAGATTGCCGCAAAGACAACCTCCATCGTCAGGATAACGGCAACCTTGGTTGCGCTCATATGCGCTTGTGACCACGTTTGAACAACAAATGCCAGCGCTGTGCAGATAATGGCTGTGTAGAAGACCACTAACCATC
Source organism: uncultured Candidatus Planktophila sp. (assembly GCA_964533845.1). Lineage (GTDB taxonomy): Bacteria > Actinomycetota > Actinomycetes > Nanopelagicales > Nanopelagicaceae > Planktophila. The sequence goes on along the minus strand of CAZHPQ010000015.1, from coordinate 16,656 downwards.
CACTGAGATTTACTGGTAAGTCATAACCTTGCGCAAAGGAGAGAGTTCCTGTCATTAAGGTGCAGGTTGCAAGCTGCACGATAGTCATCGCGTAAACATCGAGTCCATTGCTCCATTGCCCCAAGGTAACAATGTGTGCTGCAAAGGCGATGGCGCAGAGAAATACTAAGAACTCTCCAAAACCTAAGCTCCATCCGCGAAGAGATAAGAGTGCTAGGCCCGCAGTTGCTAAGGCAACGCACCCCCAAGTAAAACGTGTGATTTTTGCCTTCAAGATAAGTGCTGCAATAAGCGGCGTTGCAACAACATAGAGCCCAGTGATAAATCCAGTGATTGCAGCCCCAGCGATTGCTAAACCTAAAGTTTGAAGCACATAGCCTGCTCCAAGAAAGAGACCTGCAATAAATCCTTTGCGCAGAATTTCAGGGGTAATTCTTTGAATGACTCTAGGTTGCAAAGCAACCATTGCAAGAACTGCGAATAGAAAGCGGGTAAAGAGAAAGCTATTGACGCCCTGTTTTTCGATGGGATCCTTCATGACAACAAAGGCCATTCCCCATGACGCAGATACGGCAAGAAGCGCCCATGGGGCAATCTTCATTTTCAGGGCGTGCTGTGTGCTCATGTACGCAAACTTTTGAGGAGCGCTACTTCCTTGCCATGTTCAGGTTCCATGCCAGGAGTTTCCAGAATAAGTGGAGCATTGACCACTGATGGGTGCTTGAGTAACTCTGCGAAGGGATCTACTCCGATAAAGCCATCACCGATATTTTGATGGCGGTCTTTAAGTGCGCCACATACATCCATCGAATCATTGGCATGGATGAGTTGGATGCGCTCGATTCCAGCTACCTGAACTAAGAGATCAAGAGTCTCTTTCATTCCACCTTTTTTCGCGATGTCGTGGCCGGCCGCAAAGACGTGGCAGGTATCGAGGCAGATTCCAACCTTTGGGTGATATTCAAGCGCTTTGAGGTAGTTTTCTAAATCTTCAAGCCTCTTAACAAGTGATTGACCTTGGCCAGCAGTTGGTTCAAGCAACAACATGGGCGCATCATCATCGAGAGATTCAAGGATAGGCATGACGCCTTTTTTGATCTGTTTCCACGCTTTATCAACGTTATCTTCTTTGACAGCAGAACCTGTATGAACAACTACTCCAAGGGCACCAATCTCTTGTCCGCGCTTAAGAGAATAGGCGGTGGAGGCGAGTGAGTTCTTGTAGGTATCTTCGGTAGGCGAGCCAAGGTTGATGAGAAATGGTGCATGCACATACGTTTCAATATCTAGTGCGAGAGCTTTTTCACGAAAGAGCGCATCTGCTTCGTGGTTTGTCTCTGGCATCGCCCACCCACGGGGATTAGATGTAAATACTTGTATCGCTTCAGCGCCAATCGTTTCGGCATATGCAATAGAGCGTTTGGCCATTCCACCAGATGTTGGAGTATGTGCGCCGATTCGAGGTTTTTTGGTTGCTGGCATCTGCCTAGCCTACTGTGATGGTCACAGTACTGCCACGCTTTACCTTGGTGCCTACCTTCGGTGAAATATTTGTCACCTTCTTAACGGTCTTCTTACCAATCTTCTTTACAACCACCTTGAGATCGAGATCCTTCAAAGCCTGTACAGCCTTTACCTCTTCGATGGAGAAGATATTTGGAATGTATGCATATTGAGTGCCCTTTGAGATGACGAGGGCGACTTTGGAACCTTTATCTGCTGTAGCGCCTCCCACTGGGTTTTGTGACACAACTTCACCTGGAAGGCGAGTTTCGCTAAAGGCATATGTTGAATCAACGATAAAGCCCGCCTCTTGCAATTCATTGAGCGCTTGATCAGAGCTCTTTCCTACATAAGATGTAAGCGCGACCTGTTCAATACCTTTTGAGATACGTAGAACTATGAGTGCGTTTCGCTTTACTTTCTCACCAGATGGTGGATTTGAGTCGATGACATATCCCTTAGGAATAGTTGTACTGAACTCTTCTGAATTTGGCTGTAACGAAAGTGGCATTGTGGCTAGAAGTCGACGCGCTACATCTGGCTTCAATCCTTTAACGAGCGGAATCACAAATCGTTCTGGCCCCTTAGATAAAATCAACTTCACAGTACCGTTTTGATCGATGCGACCACCAGCTTCTGGAATCGATTGAATCACGCGGCCTTCAGGAATATCTTCACTAAATTGACGTTCGGCGACAATTGAGTTGAGACCGATCGGGCCAAAGGCTGCAGTTACTTCACTCTCTGTTGCACCTACTGTTGAAGGAACAACAACACGAGAGCCTGGACCAATCAGTACATACCAACCTGTAATTCCAACTGCGACGGCCATCAGAAGGGCTACTTTGCGATTGCGGCGAACCCGCTTGCTCGCTTTCTTGCGCTTTACAACTTCTGCCGTAGTTTCGCGAGGAGTAGGAATTGGAATGGCGTCCGTAATTTCACGTAACTTCTTGCGCAGAGATTTAGGCTCCTTCTTTGGTCGCATCGGCTCGATGGGGATATCAAGCTCTAGGCTTAACTGATTCTCTTTCGGATTCAGGCGCTGGCTAATCTGTGTTAGCTTCTCGTTAAAAATTGTGGCATCACGTGGGCGCTCATCTGGGTTTGCGCTCGTTGCGGCATAAATCAACTCATCAAGTTCTTCGGGAATGCCTTTAACAAGAGTGCTTATCTTCGGCACTCTGTTATTAACATGCATATACGCGATTTGAATTGGCTCGGCGCCCTCAAAAGGTTTCTTGCCAGTAAAGATTTCAAAGGCCATGATTCCGATTGAGTAGACATCGCTGCGCGCATCTGCAACCCCACGTTGCACTTGCTCGGGGGATAGGTAGGAGACTGAACCTAAAATGACGCTTGATTCTGCCGTCATAGTGCCACCTAGCAGCGGTCCTTTAGCAAGCCCAAAGTCTGCAATCTTGATACGACCTTCTTTGGATATCAAAATGTTTTCCGGCTTGATATCACGATGCACAATTCCGATTTTGTGAGCTGCAGAGAGCGCGCTGAGGACAGGCAGGAGAAATTTGATTCCATCTTGCACAGAAAGTCGGCCTTGTTCATTGAGATACTCACGCAAGGTGTGACCCTCAATCATCTCCATCACTAAGAAGATGGCAGGCGTGCCGTTCTGATTCCAACCTTGGTCTTGTACAGCGACGATATTTGGATGCGATAGCGCCGCTGCAGCCTTAGCTTCACGGATAAAACGCTCAACAAATTGCTCGTCTTGGGCAAGATGAGAGTGCATGATCTTTACAGCAACTTTTCGATCTAACCGAGTATCAACTGCCTCGTAGATAGCGGCCATACCGCCCGTGGCCATCTGGCGAATGAGTTGATAACGCCCATCAATGAGTTCGCCGGTGAGGTCAGACATATCCCTAATTCTAGGTAGTCAGTACGAAATCCGCCGCGTTATCTGTCTTTTCAATCGCAAAGTGTTGCTCTTGTGTCATAAGCCACTTTTGCATCTGATTTTTTATACCTTCACCATCTCGCTCTAAAACCCTTGATAACCCTTTGCTTTCATCGATATCTATCCAGATGAGAGCTGAGAGATATTCACGAACTGCGTGTTGCCCGCTTCCTACACCTTCAAGAATTATCAGCTCTACCGACTCAACAGGTTCTGCCGGAGAAAATGTTGAATTAGCCCAATCGTATTTAGAGAGTGAAATCTCTTGCTCGCTCTTATGCGCCCTGGCAATGTGCGTCAACGTTTGAGTCAAATCGCTAGAGAGCGCTTTATCCCATCCGTTATAGAGATCATCCATATGAATAATTGTGGATGTGTAGTTTGGAAAGAGCGCCAGATGGATATTGGCAGCAAGTGTTGTCTTTCCTGCGCCTGCCGGCCCATCAATTGCGATGATGGGCCTTTGACTTCCTTTACAGAGGTCTAAGAGCGCGCTTATGAGATCCATACCAAGTTCTCCATCCCACCGCTGCCATAACAGTCAATGCAACGTACAGCAATGTTGTGAAGAGCAACTCTTGGGAGGAAAAAAGAGCTACATAACCAAGATTTACAACGAGCCAGAGTGGCCAGCTGTCGTACTTTTCGTAGACCATCAAAATCTGCGCTGTTACGCTGCCGAAGAACAAGATCGCATCTACATACGTGGAAGCAGCACCAATTGATTTCAAGACTGGGCCAAGAATTAAAGTTGCAACAAGAATCGCTGCGATTGTGTAGAGGCGATACTTATTCTTGAGGGGACCTGGCTTTGCGCCAGTTGGCTCCCACCCAAACCAACCAACAATTGCGGCAGCGATAAAGACAATCTGAAGTGCAGCACTTGCATAAAGCTCATATTGCAGAAAGAAGACACCGTATAGAGCACTACTGAGCGCCCACCAAGGCCAAGTAATGCGCCTTCCGGTAATTCCAAGGCCAACACCAATGAAGGATGCAATTGATGCGATAAATTCGAGATAAGAAACTTCATATCCCCATGCAGTAAAGAACGTTGAAAACACTTTTAACCTCAATTCTAGATCCGCATTACCGGACCAGTCAGACGGTCGACTTCAGGTTTGAAGTCCTCTCAGCCAATTTGGCTCCCGTTGTCACATACTTTAGCGAATTCGCGCCGCGATTGCATGTAGGTAGGCCGCTCCGGCAACACGTGCCCTGCGTGCAGTTGATGTCTTGGCACGCTTATTAAAGATGTCATAACCGATTGCCTCGACTTCATCGACGATTCCGCAATACAACTCACTGGCTGCACGTATGCAGGGACGGGAAACTTTATCGAGGTACTGAATACCAATCTCTGCCTCCGCCTGAAGTTGGCGTACTCGTTCGATTTGGAACTTGAGCGCAGCGACAATCTCTGGGGTTAAGTTACGGCACTCAAGGGCTGCTCTATCTACTCCAAATTGGGCAAGCTCTTGCAGCGGCAAGTACACACGACCGCGATCGAGATCTTCGCCAACATCGCGAATGAAGTTGGCTAGCTGAAAAGCGATTCCTAATTTTTTAGCTGCCTCAAAGGCGCGTTCATCTGAGTAACCCAAGATTGGAACCATCTCAAGCCCAATGACGGCTGCCGAACCATAGACATACTCCAGAAGATCTTCATACGTCTGGTATTCAGTGACAGTTAAGTCCATCTCCATACTGTGCAAGAAATCAACAAAATGTTGGTGCGGAATACTAAACTTACGTGCGGTATCAACTAAAGCGCGGCCAATATGGTCAGTGCTAGTGCCAGCTTTAAGGTCTGCTAACACTCCGCTGCTCCATGAACGCAGTGCATCTGCCTTCTCTTGTGGAGATAAGGTAGATGCTAAATCATCAACAATCTCATCGGCATAACGCGCAAACCCATACAACGCATGAACGTATGGGCGTTTTTCGGCAGGCAATAAGAGCGTTGCTAAGTAGTACGTCTTTCCATGAAGCGAGTTAAGCCGCTTACATTCTTCATAAGAAGCTTTGAGCGCTGCATCCATTTACTTAACCGGACCCACAATGCGTTCGGCGGCAAGGCGACCTGAAATTAGAACCATAGGAACTCCAACGCCAGGTTGGGTTCCACTGCCAGCAAAGACAACATTCTCAAAACCAGCTGCCATGTTGCGAGGTCTAAATGGACCTGTCTGGAAGAAGGTATGTGCGCTGGCAAATGGCGCACCGCGCTCCATACCTTGCGCCTGCCAATCCAGGGGAGTGGTGAGTACTTCAGTCTCAATCGCATCTTCAAATCCGGTGTAACCACGATCTTCGAGAGTCTTAATCATCTGATCGCGATATGGCTTTGCCTGTTTGGTCCAATCAATATCAGCATCCAAGTTAGGAGTTGGATAAAGAATGTAATAAGACTGCTTGCCAGCAGGCGCTAAAGATGGGTCATCATGGGTTGGGACCGTGACCAATACAGATGGATCAGTCATCAAAACCTTCTTGTTAATAAGTTCATCGAAGACGCCATCCCATGATTCACCAAAGTGAATGTTGTGATGGGCGATGTGGTCGTACTTCTTAGAAGAGCCCACAAGGAGCGTTGCACATGAAGGTGAGTAGTTAAGACGTTTGATATTCAGAGGAGTCTTTCCGAGCAGATCACGCCATACAACTGGCAGGTCTGGATTCATCACGACGACATCGCAACCAATTCGTTCTCCAGTATTGGTGAGGACCGCCTTGACGCGACCATTTTCTTTCTCAAGACCAGTCACTGTGGTGTTGTACTTAAATTCAACTCCATGCTTTTGGGCAGCAGCTGCTAGCGCTCGTGGAACTGCGTGCATTCCGCCCTTAGGGAAGAAGACGCCGTTGACTGAGTCCATATATGCGATGACTGCATAGATTGCTAGAGCTTGTTGTGGGCTTACTCCGGCGTACATCGCCTGGAATGAGTAGACCTTCTGAAGGCGAGGGTCCTTTAGATATTGATTTACCTTTGGCTGTAGATGTCTAAACCCACCGAGTGCAATGAGTCGAGCTAAGTTAGGTGTGAGCAAGTTAAAAGGTGTGTCGATGTTTTTATCAATAAAGTCATTCATCTCGTACTTGTATAGCTTGGTGACGAAGTCAACGTATTTACGATAGCCCAGCGCTTCTTCAGCGGAGACCTGCGTGCGGATCTCTTCTTCCATTTGTGCAGTATTGGCATGGACATCAATCTGTGAACCATCGGCATAGAAGGCTCGATAGAGAGGAGAAAGCGGCATTAACTCGAGCCAATCTTTCAGATCTTCACCCACGCAACTAAAGGCATCTTGAATCAGTGATGGCATTGTTAAAACAGTCGGGCCAGTGTCAAAGGAGTAACCATCTTTATTGAGTAATCCATTGCGCCCACCTGGTACTGATTCACGTTCAACAACAGTGACTTTGCGGCCAGCACCTGCCAAGCGAAGAGCGGCACTGAGTCCGCCAAGACCTGCACCAACTACTACGACGTGATCTGTTGGACCTTTAACTCTTCTAACCATTAGTGACTCCTACGGATTGCGGTCTCAGCCAGTGCCAAGAGAAATGGACGTGCATCTGCATGGATTACTGAGCTATTTGCCGCTGCGCGAGATTCTTCAGCGAGGCGATCAATGAGCTTTTCTACATCTGCCACAGCACCAGTTTCGGTAATGAGTGCGCGGAGAGATTCTATTTTTTCACTAGATAGTTCAGGGTTGCCTAAGTTCTTAACCAATTCTTCTCGAGCTGCACCATGCGCTTTCTCGAGAGTCATTGCCATTAACACTGTGCGCTTTCCTTCGCGGAGATCATCACCGGCTGGCTTACCTGTGGTTTCAGGATCACCAAAAATTCCGAGCAAGTCATCGCGTAGCTGGAATGCCTCACCTAAAGGAAGTCCGTATGCAGAAAGTACATTGAGTAGCTCTGAGTGTTCTGATGCAGATGGCCGAGCCATGACGGCGCCTAGATGAAGTGGACGTTCAATGGTGTACTTACCAGATTTATACCGCGCAATACGGAGTGAACGTTCAACGCTATGTTCGCGTTCTCCGGCTTCGCGAACATCGAGATATTGGCCGGCCATGAGTTCAATGCGCATCTCATCATGAACGCGGAGAGCGGCAGTGAGCGCTTCGTGAGACAAGCCTGAGTTATGCAACATGTGATCTGACCACACAAGTGCAAGATCACCTAAGAGAACGGCAGCTGCTTCACCAAATTGTTCTGCAAGTCCTGCCATTGATCCTTGGCGATGTAAATTCTCAAAGTGGCGATGGATTGCAGGTTTGCCGCGGCGGGTATCTGAACCATCCATCAAGTCATCATGAATAAGAGCACATGCCTGCAGTAGTTCAAGGCTGGCCATCGCACGAATCTCTGTCTTACTTGGCACAGAGCCTGCTGCCATGAATCCGGCATAGGCAAAGAGTGGTCGAAGGCGTTTGCCACCCTCGAGTAAGTAATCTTCAAGTGCGTCACAGACAGGAACCATCTCTGATGCGATGCTTGTGAGATAGTCGCGTTGTTGCGCGAGATAAAGGGACAATTCCTCTTTCACCGCATCGCGTACAGCTGTTGCGCTGCTCAAGAGCTCTTTATCCACGGAGAAAAGGTACCCTGACGCAGTGATGATGCGCAGTCTGAAGAATCAATTGACCTACTCATTTGAGTTCTTCCCTCCTAAAGATGTCGAGGGTGAAGAACGCTTATGGGCTGCGATGTCACAGCTTGAATCCATCGCCCCAGATTTCATCTCTGTGACCTATGGCGCAGGCGGCTCGACCCGTGATCGCACTATTCGAATTACCTCTGAAATTACCGCTCGAACACATATTCCAACTGTTGCTCACCTGACGTGCGTTGGTTCTACTCGCGATGAGTTAAATGAGATTCTTGGAAAATATCGTGACGCCGGCATCAAAAGCATCTTGGCACTTCGAGGAGACCCAACCGGTGGCCCGCGCGCACCATGGACTCCAACGCCGAATGGACTTAGCCACGCAGATGAACTTGTAACTCTCGCTGCTGAATTTGGCGGCTTTACTATCGGGGTCGCTGCATTTCCAGATGGCCATCCTGCATCTAATGGGGATTTTTCTCGCGATATCGATGTGCTGATTGAAAAAGAACGTCGAGGCGCTACCTTTGCAACAACGCAATTCTTCTTTGAAGTCGATAAATGGGAATCTCTTGTAGATAAGTTAGAAGCTAAAGGTTCTTCGCTTCCTATCATTCCCGGAATATTGCCGGTGACAAATGTCAAGCAACTTAACCGAATGGCTGAGCTCAGTGGAACTCCGATTCCAACAAGTGTTTCTGAAGCTTTTGCAAAAGTTGAAGATAACCCGGAGGATGTTCGAAAGTTAGGCGTTGATATTGCGACCAAGCTCTGCCAAGAGTTGCTTGAGGCAGGAGCCCCTGGATTACATTTCTACACAATGAATACATCAACTGCTACTCGTGAGATTTACTCTCAGATTAAGGATTTGCGTTAAGTACATGGCGCTTACAGAATCTGAATTTAAAGATAGATGGAGCAAGCTTCACGGCGGAGCCGACGTGGAAGGCGTAGTTGGTGGATGGCTCTCATTTTCGTATCAAGCAGCCCGCGTCTGCACCGCTCTTCGTATCACGCCTAATCTATTGACACTTCTAGGTTTACTCACCGCCATCGCTATGGCGTTATCTACCTATGCAGCGATTGCGCTCCTACTCCTTGTTGTCTCACTCTTCTTCGATGGCATCGATGGCAGCGTGGCAATTGTGCAAGAACGCGATAGCCAATGGGGCGCTCTCCTTGATTCAGTTGCAGATCGAATCTCTGAGGCGTGCTGGCTTTATATGGGTTGGCGTTTGGGCATTCCAGCATGGCTTGCCATCACCATGTGGATGGTTGCCTCAGTTCAAGAGTATTCACGCGCACGCATGGCATCCCTTGGCCATCACGAAGTTGGGGTTGTGACAGTTACTGAAAGACCAGTCCGCGCAATTTTTATGGCCTTTGCTCTGCTTTTCTATATCTTTGATATCCCTGGGTTACTCGTTATCTCGTACGTTTTTCTTACGCTACTTGTATTTAGCTTCTTCCAAGTAATGCGAGTTATCTCTCTAAAATTGCGTTAGCCACAATCTCTGCGCTTAAACCCACAAGCGGTAGCCCACCACCTGGATGAGCAGACCCTCCAACGAGGTAGAGCCCTTTAATTGGTGAACGATTCTTAGCGCGCGCAAAGGCAGAACGCGCTCCGTTGCTTGAGGTTCCGTATATCGAACCACCCGGAGCGTGCACAGAGTTTTGTAGATCAAGTGGAGTTCGAATCTCTAGTACTTCTAAGCGATCGCGAATGGAAATTCCACGAGCTTCAATCTGATCAATAATGCTATTGGCATAGCGACGTGCAAACTCGGAATCGCTCCAATCAAAGCCATCGCGGCCTTTGCTATGACGTGGAGCGTTAACAAGAACAAACCAGGCATCATGTCCGGCGTCTTTAACCATCAAGGGATCATTTGGCGCACAAATATAAATGGTTGGTTTTTCAACCGGCGTCTTTGTCGTGAAGATTGATTCAAATTCAGCGTCGTAATCTTCTGGAAATAAAATTGTGTGATGCGAAAGCGCTGGTGCAGAACTTGGCTTAAGTCCTAAGAGGAGTGAGAAGCCAGCAAGTGATGGCTCGGATTTGGAGAGTGACTTGGCTACCTTCTTGGCAGAACGGCTGCCAGGCAATAACTTTTCGTAGAGAAACTGCGCATCGGTGTTGGCAACGATGCGGTCAAATGAGCGATGTTCGCCATTGGCTATGAGCCCTGTGACCTTGTTGCCTTGGTGGGTAATTTCAGTCACGAAGGTATTGAGATTTATTGTGACGCCTAACTTTTCACAGCGCTGCGTAATCTTCTCGGACAAGGTTCCGATTCCGCCTTTGATATGCCAGGCGCCAAAGGCTTCTTCTACAAATGCAATTGTTGATAGAACAGCAGGAGCTGAACGTGGATCAGATCCACTGTATGTGGCGTAGCGATCCATAATCTTTGAAAGGTACGGACTTTCAATCTTGAGCCCGCGTAACGATTTCCAGGGCGCAATGGTGGCTAGGTCGCGCAACACCCGGGGGCGTTTGAGCAGCGAGAACGGCGATTTCAGTTCAGATTCGACAAAGGGTTCGCGCGAAACGTCCCACATCGCTTCAGCGCGCAGCATGACGCGCTCCCATTCAGCAGCGCTGACGTCACCCAGTGATTGGCTAATTGCCTCTAACGTCTTCTTCCGCGACAAGTTAGCGAACTGCACTGATTTACCGTCATGAAAACGGTAATCAAAGGAAGGATTCACTTCTTCAAGCTCTACAACTCGACCCATGACTTCGCCAGTTCGTTGAAAGAAATCACGATAAACAGCAGGAAGTGTTAAGAGCGAGGGGCCGGTATCAAAGGCGTATCGACCAATCCATTCAGTGCGACACTTTCCACCGGTGCGATCAGATGCTTCAAAGATTGTGACGCGGTGGCCCGCTTTAGCTAAACGAGCTGCGGTACAGAGACCACCGATACCTGCGCCAATAACTGCAATCTCTTCGGGTGCCGCAACTTTTCCAACATGGCCGGTCATACAGTGCGGCCCTTCCACTGAACTTTTCCACGCTTGCTCCAGGAATAGATAATGAGATAAATCAAAAGCGCAGATGAGAGTGGATGCAAGAAGGCGTAGATGGGGTTGCTGCGCGAACGCAGCGCGCTGAGCTCACGTGTTAACACTGAGAGGAGGAAGAGGATAAAGCCGATGAGGTAACCGTTGAGAAAAAGCATGAAGGGAAGGATTCCAACTGTAAAGATAAAGAAGATTGCAATCAGAGATCCGAAACGACCACCAAAGGCCTTCCAGAGCGACTTCCCATAACCGCTGCGCAGCTCTTCAAATGATGAATACATACGCGTCTTAGCGATAGCAGATCCCTCGGTAACGATTCCCTTGAACCCAGATGCAATGAGCGAACGTGCAATTTCAATATCATCAAGAATTTTATTTGAAACAGTCGAGAAGCCTTCAACGATATCAAGCGCCTCTTTGCGCACTACAAAGAATTGACCATTTGCTATAGCAGTCGATCGAACTGGATATTTCTCAGCAAGGCGAAGCACGACAGTGCTCATCCAAGACCAATGCAATAGTGGCTGGATTAACTTCTCTGTGAAGGTCACAGCTATTTGCTGAGGATAAGGTGAAACGAAATCAAGCTTTAGATCCTTAACTTGATTGATAGCGCGGGCCAGGGCTTTTGGCTTTAAGCGCACATCGGCATCAATGGTGACAATAAATTCAGAGTCGGCAGCCTCATATCCGGCTTGAAGCGCAGAAACCTTGCCCAACCAGCCAGTGCGTATTTCGGGCGAATCAATCACTGTGAAGCGAGAGTCACCAGCGATTGCCTGCTTAATCTGCGAGAGGGTGTTGTCGGTAGATGAGTCATTAACGAGGATGAACTTGAGATTATCAACGCTACTTTGGTTTATTAAGGCCGAGATGCACTCTGCAACATTCTCAGCCTCATTGCGCATCGGAACAATAACTGTGACTGATTCAGTGACAAGATCATCATTTTCAGGTTTGCGAATAGTGATGAAATTAAAGACTGAAATACCAAAAGTGAGAAAGACTAAAAGCAGAGCAATGAATGACATTAACTATTCTTTGCTACCTAGCCAGCTGGAGAAAAAGTATGGAGTAAGCAAACCACCCATCACAGCAGTTGCAAAGAAGGCCAACCCTGGGCGATCAAAGAAGAAGAGATTTCCAACGAATCCGCCGAATAGCGTCCAGAGAAGATAAGCATCTACTGCGCGAAGGGATGCGCCCTCTTTACGTCGTTCGCGAGGAAGGACTTTATTCAGTAGGCCGGTGATAAACATTCCTGCCAAGAGCCAACCAAATGGATTAGACATTGGAATATCTGGAGTAAATGGTGCGTGCGCGCCAGGGACTTCCCAGGTCCAGCGACCTGCTCCAACCATGAGCGCATCGAGGAAGAGATCCCATGCAGCAAGAAGCGCCCCGCCATAGAGAAAGACCCAGTTACCTGCGATACGACGTGCCGCACACAAACATGGGTGAACCATCATTACCCATGCACACGGCACGATTAGTGGAACGCCAAAGAGCTGCACACCAAGAGATGCGTCATATTCATAAACGCCAAATGGCCAACCTGTGTGAACTCCAAGAACCTCAATTCCTAATCCAAAGGCGTAAGCAATCGGCAGATAACGCGATGAGTACTTAAAGCCGTAGGAAAGGTGGCCATGTACAACCATGGCAATCGCGGCAACCAACACAGTTGCAATCGTCACAATTCGCAGAGCTTCCCCTTCAATGAGGGGATAAGAAATTTGCAAGAGAATAATCAGAGCAACAAGCGCGCCTAAGAAATTTCTCGCTTTAGGGGAGATGCCACCACGACGCCTGCGGCGAGGGTTGTAATGGCGAATCGACATGGGCTAAGTCTGCCCTAATTGGCTGGATTCTTGACAATTGAGCCACGTAGCTCGAGTACTTCAAAGCGCGCAAATAACTCTTCGCTATACCAGCCAATAGATTCTGTTTGCTCAATCGCCACCTTGTGCGCCTGACCCTTATATGCAAAGTCGCGAAGCGCCGATGATGATTTCCAAAGCGAGAAAGTGCCTTGCAAACCGATTGGCGCTTCGCCAATACCGATTGCAGCAATTAACCCAGGGGATGAGTGGAGATCTGTAACAACAGGTGGCACTGCTCTCCAGAAACGAAGATTGTGGTTCCACTTGATGCGCGCTCGAGTAATTGCAGCAATCTGCGCATCTGGGTTGCTTAAAGTTTGTATTGGCATAAACGGTTCTGTCTTTGACCAAAGACCATGGGATGACAGCGGCGATAAGAGTGCGCGAAATTCTGATGTAGATCTCTTCCGCCACGATTTGATGATGGCAGATTCATCAAAGGCGGCGAGGCGCTCTTTATCGATGACAACGACCATGCCCCATTGCAGTAAGTCAGCATCACTTGGCGTGAATGTCTTACCTGTGCCCGTACCGAGCAACTTAGAAAATGAAATCCCGGTGAACTTTCGGCTACGAATTCGGTCAATAGCCATGCTCCAGAAGGCAAATGGAATACTCTGCTTCTGAATTGAAAAGAAGTAGGCGACGGTGATGTTGGCGGCGCTTTCCATAGTTAAAGGATACCCATGCTGCGTAAGAAGTTATTCGCTGAGTTTCTCGGGACAGGGACTCTCGTAGCCACAGTTGTGGGCTCTGGAATTATGGCGACCGACATCAGCGCAGATATCGGGATTCAACTACTGATTAACACCATCGCCACCGTCTTTGTTCTCTACATTCTGATTACACTCTTAGCGCCAATAAGTGGAGCTCACTTCAACCCACTCGTCACCGTGATTTCATTCCTTCGAAAAGAACTATCCCTCGTTGACACAATCTGGTACTTAGTTGCGCAGATACTTGGTGGCTCACTTGGTGCAATCGTTGCCAACCTCATGTTTGAAAATCCTGCGATTGATCCTTCTCAGAAAGTCAGAGATGGCGCTCATCTTTGGCTCGGTGAAGTCATCGCCTCGGCGGGCCTCATCTTCATCATCTTCCTGGCGATTAAACAGGGGCTAGATAAGAAGATTCCTAAACTAGTAGCTGCGTGGATCGGTGCTGCTTATTTCTTCACCTCATCTACCTCTTTCGCCAATCCTGCAGTCACAATGGCGCGAAGCCTTACAGATTCTTTCTCTGGTATTGACTTCTCATCAGTTCCAGCATTTATCGCCGCCCAGATAGTTGGAGCAGCACTTGGATACTCAGCCTTGAAATTCCTCTCCACCAAAGCAAAGTCAGGAAAGTAAATGAGCAAACCAACAGTCCTCTTTGTATGCGTTCACAACGCGGGTCGCTCACAGATGGCAGCAGGCTTTATGCGCGAACTCGGGCAAGGTCGCGTTGAAGTGCTTTCAGCTGGATCCGCACCGAAGGATTCAATTAACCCAATTGCAGTGGAAGCGATGGCCGAAGTCGGAATCGACATTGCCAATAACACTCCAAAGATATTAACAACAGAAGCAGTACAAGTATCTGATGCAGTCATCACCATGGGATGTGGCGATGTCTGCCCGTTCTATCCAGGTAAGCGTTATGAAGATTGGGTACTAGATGACCCTGCAGGACAAGGAATTGAAGCAGTGCGCGTGATTCGAGATGAGATTAAAACTCGCGTAGAAAAGCTACTTGCTGAAATTCTTGCTTAGTCACCAACAACCATAGGTGTTGCGCCAGTGCAAGCAATAAGTTCTGTGTAACTTGTTGGATAGACAGCGTGGGGATGACCGGAAGCTGCCCAGACGATCTCGTAATCGCTGAGGGCTGTATCGATCAGCGTGATTTCTGGCGTTGTAATCCAACCAATGGGGGATACGCCACCTACTGAATACCCTGAAACTTCTTTGACGTAGTTGGCATCGGCACGGCCTAGTTCTGGGATTTCAAGATTTTTCGCGACTAGATCTGTATCAACGCGATGGCGACCGCTAGTGATAATCAAAAGTGGATTTCCGGATGGAAGCTTAAAGATGAGAGAGGAAGCAATCTGACCTACCTCAATACCAAGGCCATTGGCAGCATCGATGGCTGTGCGAGCGGTTTCGGCCAAGATGTTGATTTCACCTTTGACTCCAAGTGATTCGGCTGCTTCTTTGAAACGTCTCACAGCCGCTTTCTCGAGAATTCCATCCATGTGCGAACTTTATGAGATAGCGTCGCGCCATGTCTTTGAGCGCGCTCAGCAATTACGAAAGAGGAATTCGGGCGCGTAATGCTGTCTGGGCGGGTTTCTTCTTGCTGGGTATTACCGGCATGGCTTGGATCCCACGTATTCCTGAGATGAAAACTTCTCTGGGGTTAAGCGATGGCCAATTTGGACTCTTGCTTTTAACAAGCACGCTCGGCGCAGTTCCTGGCGCACAACTATCTGGACGTATTGTTCATATGTATTCTTCAAAGATTGTCGTTCGCATATCTGGAGTGACCTTGCCGCTCGGCGTTGGCATCATGGGAATCTCAGAGACAGTTGCACTTTTAGGGATTGGACTCTTTATCTGCGGATTTAGCGTTGCCTTTATGGATGTTGCACTCAATGGGCAGGCAGTTGCAATTGAAGAACATACAAAGGGTCGCTGGATGTCGAGCTTTCATGGGCTCTGGAGCGTTGGCGCATTCTTTGCAGCGCTCTTAGGTGGCCTCGTCGCTAACTTTGTTTCGCCAATGGTTAACCTCGTGGCGATTTCAACCATCTCATTCTTTGCTTACTTCTGGGTCAACTACAACTTGCTACCTCCTCACTTAGATGGACATTTAGGTGATGAAGGAGAAGAACTCGAATCAAAGGTTCCGCTCGTTGGCAAAGAGGCGATGATTTTGTGGGGCTTAGGTTTTGGGCTGATGTGCGCGCTTATTCCAGAAGGTGGCTCGTATGACTGGAGCGGAATTTTGCTGCAAGATCATATGGATATTGGAAAAGGTTTAAATGCAGCAGCTGCCACCATCTTCTCGTTAGCAATGATCGCTAGCCGTCTACTTGGAGATAGATTTTTTGAGAAGTGGGGACACGTTAAGACTGTGCAGTATGGCGGAATCTTTGGTGGCGGAATCTGGGGCTTATCTCTGCTTATCGGAATTCCTCTTGCAGATACACATCAGATGGCGAGCTTGGTCATTGTCTGTATCGGTTTTGGAGCCGCAGGATTTGGAATGGGGCCATTCTTTCCCGCCTTTAATTTAGCGGCAGCTTCAATTCCAGGGGTTGCACCATCAGTTGGCCTAGCGCGCATTGGCATCATCGCGATTGGTTCTTACTTCGCAGGTCCAACAATCATCGGTGGAATCGCTGAATTAAC
The DNA here is from genome assembly GCA_964533845.1 of uncultured Candidatus Planktophila sp. Lineage (GTDB taxonomy): Bacteria > Actinomycetota > Actinomycetes > Nanopelagicales > Nanopelagicaceae > Planktophila. The sequence goes on along the minus strand of CAZHPQ010000015.1, from coordinate 294 downwards.
TTCGCTGCCTATCGCCTTTGCCTTCCCAGTCCTGCTGATGTTTGGTGCGGCCTATCAATCACGATTTATTTCGGTGAAAAGGCTTAGCCACGAGAACTAAAGCCAGGTTTGGGCGATGGTAAATACAGAAATAGCTAGCAATAGATAGGCAAAGGCTTTTCGTAAAGTTTCTGGTTTTGTCTTTGCTGAATAGTGCGATGCAACTTGTGCAACAACGATGGCTGCGCCTCCAATAAAGATGGGGATATGCCACTCGACGGAATCCCAGAGTGCGTGGTGGCCTAAAAATGAAAT
>CAZHPQ010000014.1:6095-20347 GCA_964533845.1 uncultured Candidatus Planktophila sp. | reverse complement strand
AGATGAACTCCGTCGGGTGCAAAATACTCAGGACGCCCATTTGAAATTGCGCTCCAATCAACCACATCCGCTTGCGGATATCTCGCTGCAACTTCATTGATAATCTGATTATTTCCATCACGCCAAGGGCGGGGGACAGCGGTATTTACGACGATGATTTGAGGCTGGCCCTTTACCGCTTCAAAAATCTCTTCTACTTGTTCGCGTGAAAGCGCGTTGTTATTGCCTAAATTGAAGATGATGGGTGACTCTGAGGCTTGGGGTTGATCTTGAATCAGTACCTCAAGTAGCTCAGGTGCTTGACGCCCGATGCGTGCATTGACGAGGGAAATTGGGCGGTTCTGCTCAAGCACTGAACGAATTCCTAGGATCACAGAGTCTCCAGTAACCCAGAGTCCATCGGTCTCTGTGGGCGACTGGGTAGATGTATCGACTGTCAATGACTTTTCAAGAGCGGTACGGGCATCGTTAGCTATTGAGATAGCGCGAACGCTGATGACTGCCGCGATAATCACGACGATTACTGTCGCTGTACCAAGGAGAGATGTTTGGCGGTTACGTTCTTTCTTCGTCCGGTATTTGCGTCCCTTAATCCAATATTGAATAACGCCACGACGAATTGGAAGTTCAACATAGCGAAGTGAGATATCAGCAAGAGCAAAGACAATCAGAATGCGCAGCGAGTAGAGCGCCCAAGCTTGACCTGCTAGATCTACGGTAGGGCGCGTTACTTGAAAGATCACCCAGTGCCAGAGATAGATGGCATAGGAACGCTCACCTATCCAGAGAAGCACCTTGTTCTGCAAGATCGGCGCAAATCGTGATGCAGGATGAACAATCGAGGCAATGATTGCTGCCCCAAAAATTCCAGCCAAAGGAAAGGCAACCTTATACATCGCGGGATTTGAGGCATCGATGAGTAAGAACGTTGCAAGGATTCCGACAAAGCCAACGATGCCAATTCCATCGATGAAATTCTGACCTTTACGCGATAGCTCAACTTTAAAGTTCTGTGGAATCCAACTGACGGCTAGTGCGGCCCCAAGAAAGAGGCCGATGCTGTGTGTATCTGTACCAAAGTAGATATGGCTTACCTTTGATGCGTTGGCTGCATCAATCGACAAAGAGACGAAGAGCAGCGCAATACCTGAGGCAGCTGCAATCGAAAGCGCTGCAACTGGAATATGTTTTTTTCCAAATTTCTTGAGAATAAAGTAGAGAATTAGCGGCCACACAAGATAGAACTGTGCTTCTACGGCGAGCGACCAGGTGTGTTGCAGAAGAGGTGGCCGGCCGATACTTTCGAAGTAATCTTGTTCATTTGCAACGAGCCACCAATTAATAGTGCCGGTAAGGGCAAATGGCGTATCAACCAGTAGCCGCTTGATCGTATCTGGGGCCCAAATTCCAACAGCAATGATTGTTGTGGTGAGCATGAAAAGTAGCGCTGGCAGCAAGCGACGAAGACGCGCTAGATAAAACCCGCGCAGATCTAAACCACCACTTTGTGCAATTGAATCCAAGAGCAATCTGGTAATGACATAGCCAGATATAACAAAGAAGAGATCAACGCCGAGAAAGCCACCAGGGATCCATGAGAAACCAAGGTGATAGAACATCACTGCAATTACTGCAAGCGCGCGCAGTCCATCAATTGCCGGGATGTATTGGATACTGCGTTTGGCAGTCATGAAAACTACTTACGCTTTGCTGGTGTTTTCTTAGCTACGCTCTTTGTGCTTTTCTTTGGAGCGGCGATTGCGGCGCGAGTTCTCTTGCTTTCAACTTTAATTGGAGCAGATTTCTTTACCGTGCCATCTTGGTTAAATGATTCGTCAACTTGTGACTGCATGCGCGCTAGGCGAGCAAAGGCAGAATCTAGCTTTTCGCGAGATTGTGCGATTGCAGATTCTGCAGCAGTCAGCGCTGATGCTTGGCTGCGGTAGAGACGCTCTGATTCAATGATGATTTCTGCGAGCCAAGCGCGGTAGTCAGAGACGTTTTCGGCCGCCTCTGCAATAACACGTTCTGCTTCGCGACGGGCAGCCGAGGTGAGGGCCACCGCTTCACGCTTCTTATTTTCAACGATCGAATCTGCTTCGCGAACCTTGGCATCTGCAATGGTGGCAGCTTCACGACTGGCATCACGGATGAGTTCGGCAGCTTCTGCCTCTGCAGTAGAAATATATTTACGTCCACGGCTTTCAGCTCCTGCCAGAATGCTGCGCGCTTTCGTTTCAGCGTTTTCAAGAGTGTCTTTCGCGGCGCGGTTGCTCTCATTCATCAAGCGCTCAGCAGCAGCGGTGGCCTTCGCTTCGCGAGCCTGGGCCGACTTAATCATGGACATCGCTGTTTCAGTTGCGAGAATTTCAAACTCTTCGCGGCTTAGGCCGGTGATGTCACGACGTGAACGTAGATCAGCTAATTGTGATTCGAGTTCGCGAATGCGGTCGACAGGGTTGGCGATAGGTGCGCGCTCTTCTTCTTCGCGAAAACCTACCCAACTACGGAACTTCTTCTCTGCCATTACGCAACACTCACATTCTTCAACCAGGGAGGTACCAAGATTAGAGCATCTGGCTACTTTCGGTAAATGGCGAAGGAGACCGCCAGATACTGCGAAATCCACGCGGCGAGCACAAATACGTGGAAGAGCTCGTGGAAACCAAAGTACTTCGCATTACGCCCAGGTAGCTTAAGCGCATAGAAGATGGCTCCAATTGAATAGAGCAGACCACCAATCAAGATTGGCAGTAACACCCATAAACCACCCTCGTCATAGAGCTGAGGCGTGTAAATGACTGCAACCCAGCCGAGAAGTAAATAATTTGCAACATAAAGCCAGCGAGGTGCGCCAACCCAGAAGACGCGTAGCGCAACACCTATCAGTGCGCCGGTCCAGACAACAGCTAACAAGATATTGCGATCACGGTTATCAAGAAGTGCCACCGCAAATGGTGTGTAGGAACCGGCAATGAGCAAGTTTATATTGGCGTGATCCCAGCGGCGCCAAATCTTCTTCTTTGCAGGCACCCAAGGAACGCGGTGATAAATAGCTGAAACGCTAAAGAGCATGATTGCGGTAATTGAATAGAGAGCAACAGCAAGTTTGAGAGATTCACCGCTGAGAATAAAGAGTACTAGTGAGGCAGCAATCACCAATGGTGTCGCTAATAGGTGCGACCATCCGCGGAACTTAGGTGGGGCTACTGGTGGTTGAACGCTCACTTTCAGAGCCTAGTCGTTTCTGAGATTTCGTACTGATGAGACGAATAACGATGCAGTTGCTGCAAGTAGCGTGGTTAGTCCTGTAAACAAAAGGATGGAGTTGACTCCAAAGTGCATCGCAAGTGGTCCAGCCATGACTATGCCAAGGGGTGCGATACCAAAAGACCCCAAGGTGTCATAAGAGCTCACGCGTGAAAATGACTCTTCAGGAACATGATGCTGCAGCGATGTATTCCACGTGACCATAAAGACTTCCAGGCTGATACCTGAGAAGACTGCAGCAAGAATTGACACGATGAGTGGCGAATCTAGGGCAAGTGTGAAATCCCAGATTGATGAGAGTGCAATCAATATCATCGCAAGAAAGAGCGGTCGCTCAATCTTTACCTTGAGAATCCAAATTCCGCCAATGAGCATTCCAATCGAAAGTCCGGCGAGGTTGTAGGACCAATGCTGTGGACCAGTTTTGGGGTCGTTGAAATTCAGTGGTCCGAGCACCGAGAGCATGGAGTCAAATGCCATATTGATAAGTGCAAAAGTTAAGACCATTGCAATTACCCAAGAACGCGAGATGAATTCGCGCCAACCCACTTTGAGGTCATGAATCATCCCAGGGCTTTTTCCTTTGGCACGCCCGGTGATTGGCAGCAACCAGACAATGACACCTGCGATAAAGAATGAGATGGCATCTGCTAACAAACCCCAGCCGGCGCCGATAGTAGAAACAATTATTCCGCCACCCAAGGTTCCGACGATATATCCGATATTTGTTAGTAACCCAACGACAGCATTTCCTTGTTGTAACTTCTCTTTCGGAACAATTTCGGGAAGTACGCCAGACATGGCCGGCCACCAAATTGCATTGAGAATTCCGAAAATACCGGCCATGATGGCAAGCAACCAAGTCGAAGAAAAACCAGCAATAAGAGAGACCGCACTTACTCCTGCGACAAAGCTGCCGATTACGTCGCTGCTTCCGACTAATCGATTACGTTGAAAACGATCTGCAATCACTCCGCCAAAGAGCATGAAGACAAGGAGTGGAACAAAACGTGCAGCCATGACAATCGAAAGGTCTGTACCTGTAGCCCCAGGAAGGCTAAGCACGCCGTAAGCCAGGGCGATTGGCGAAATGCCATTGCCGACATTTGAAATGAATCGTGAGGCGGCGAGTGAATAGAAGCCGGGATAGCCTCGAAGTTCGCGCATCTGATCAAGCATCCCGTAAGGGTACTCACAGAGTTTAAATGTCCGTTTTCTACCCAAATTAACGCTCGAGTAGAGAAAATTTCACATGAAAAACACAATTTGTAGGTGCAAATCGTCCGCATCAGGTTCACACTTATCGGGTCAGGGTCGCTGGAGCTCCTCGAGGTCTCCATAGGTTTCTGAACGGAACGGGTCGTCCGGCCCGGACTGATACAGCTCTCACGGAGGCTTACTACATGTCAGTAACACTCGATAGCAACCAATGGAACCTCGTTTATGCGGTGTTCTCATTTGCTTTAATCTCGATGCTTGCTTGCACCGTATACACATTGGTGTCACAGTCAAGAGTTCTACCTAAGTACCGTAACGCGCTCGTTATGTCATCAATGGTTACATTCATTGCGGCATACCACTACTGGCGCATCTTCAACTCATTCACTGAAGCTTCAGAAGGAATGGTTGTAAATGTTTCAGGTGAGCAGGGTGCATTTAACGAGGCATATCGCTACGTTGACTGGCTACTCACAGTTCCACTTCTACTCGTAGAAGTTATTGCAGTACTAGCACTTGCAGCAGCAGTTGCTAAGTCACTCATCATGCGTCTGGTTCCAGCATCAGCTGCGATGATTGCTCTTGGTTACCCAGGTGAAATCTCATCAGACCAGAACACACAGGTTCTCTACGGAGTTCTTTCAACACTTCCATTCCTTTACATCCTCTACGTACTCTTCGTAGAGCTTGGCAAGTCACTTGATCGCCAGCCAGCCGGTGTTGCAGAGACAGTAGGACGTCTACGTCTTCTACTTATCGCAACATGGGGTGTCTATCCAATCGCCTACATCTTCAACATCGTAGGTGATGAATCAGCATCATCATTCGTGGCAATTCAGGTTGGATACTCAATCGCTGACGTTCTAGCGAAGTGCGTATTCGGTCTAACAATCTTGAAGATCGCACGCATGAAGTCACATGCTGAAGGCATGCCAGCTGATCACTAAGTACAAAGGTAAGTAACGGAAGGGCGTCGGGAAACCGGCGCCCTTCTGCTTTACACTCACACTATGGCTACGCAACGTATCAACAATTACAGAATGGGCGCCTACGCTGCCCTTGCTGCGGGACTTATCAATTTGCGTTACCAAACTGGCGCCGAATCAAATCTTTTCAAGAGTTTGGTTTTAATCATTCCGGGCGCATTTATATTTGCCGTTTCATTTACTCAATTTGGAAAAAACTGGCTACAAACACGGACTGCTGCTGCAATCACTGTCGCAGGCGGCAGCTTGTTACTTCTCTATAGCTTTATTCTGTAGGCGTTTAGCCGCACCCGTTTTATTTTCGGAACGAGAGATCAGCCTTCTTCATCGCCGTTGTAATAATGCGGATTGCATTAGGCCCCATACCGTGGAGATCCTTAATGGCATCGAGCGAGGTTTTACGTAGGTCGCTTAACTTGTAGTAACCGTCATCAATGAGGGCTCTCCGTGCAGGCGCTGCCAATCCAAGTTCGCGCCAGGCGCCATCGACTTGCGCATAAGCATCGAGATCTACTTCGCCTCGGACTACATCGCATTGAGATGCAGCCTTTGCTGCTCTTCGCTCTGCGGCAGCGCGCATGGCTTCGCCCCGAAGCTTCTTCGCTTTTGCTGGAGATTGTTTAGCCATAGAGGTAATTCAATCGTAAATTTTGGTGCGGGAGGCGGGACTTGAACCCGCACGCCGAAGCACAAGTTCCTAAGACTTGCGTGTCTGCCATTTCACCACTCCCGCGGCGTCCCCAAGATTAGAGGTAGTACTGCACAAGTAACAAACTCTCCTGCTGCGAAGGCGAACCGCTAACCTTGCCGAGTGGAAGCCTCGCTTACAGATCAACTCTGCGCCGATGTACAGGCTGCAGTTGCGCGCGCCTTCACCGCCGCCGGCTTCTCAGGTCAGGTCCCCGCATCCATCACGCTCGAGCGCCCTAAGAATCGCGATCATGGCGATTACGCCACATCGATTGCGTTGCAGTTGGCGAAGGAGGCCGGAAAGAGCCCGCGCGAAGTTGCCGAAGTTCTCCTTCCAGAAATTGCAAAGATTGCCGGCGTTAACGCTGTCGATATTGCAGGGCCAGGATTTATCAACATCACTCTTAATCGCGCGACGCAGGCAGAACTTGTGCGGACAATCCTTACAAAGAAGAAGGAATACGGCCGAGGCAAGGCGTTGCACGGCGTTGCAATCAATCTCGAATTCATTAGCGCAAACCCAACTGGTCCATTGCACTTGGGGCATACACGTTGGGCCGCAGTAGGAGATTCTCTCGGTCGAGTTCTTAGCGCCGCAGGAGCGGCAGTAACTCGCGAGTTCTACATCAATGATCGCGGTCGCCAGATGGATCTATTCGGGCAATCAGTTCAAGCTGCAGCAACCGGCCAACCGATTCCAGAAGATGGATACCAAGGAAATTACATCGCTGATTTAGCGAAAGAAGTAGTTGCAGCTAATCCCAAGATTGCCACAACTGAAGAATTTCGTGAGGCCGCCTATAAAGTTCAATTGGCGCAACAACAGCGTGTTCTTGAAACTTTCCACACAACTTTTGATGTCTGGTTCTCTGAGCGCTCGCTCCATGAATCAGGCGCCGTGCAGCATGGTCTTGAGAAGTTGCGCTCGCAAGGCCATGTCTTTGAAGAAGCAGGTGCGGTCTGGCTCCGAACAACCGATTTTGGTGATGATAAAGATCGCGTCATTGTGAAAGAAGATGGTGACCTCACCTACTTCGCATCTGATACCGCTTATTACATCAATAAGCGCGAACGTGGTTTTGATATCTGTATCTATATGTTGGGAGCAGATCATCACGGCTATATCCATCGCCTCAAAGCAACTGCTGCCTGCGCTGGAGATAACCCTGAATACAACGTCGAAATCATGATTGGTCAATTGGTAAAGATCATGGAAGGCGGCGAAGAACTAAAACTTTCGAAGCGCGCTGGAACCATCATCACACTTGAAGAACTTGTTGAAAAAGTCGGCGTAGATGCAGCTCGTTACACCCTCATCCGTTACCCGGTTGATACACCGATGGTGATGGATATCGATGTTTTGCGTCGAAATACAAATGAGAATCCCGTGTACTACGTGCAGTATGCGCATGCGCGTATTGCTGCCGTTTTGCGAAGTGCGCAAGAACTCAAGATTGGCGCAGAGCTCAACACATTTGATCCAGAGCAATTGGTCCACGATCGCGAAAATGAGCTATTAGGAGCACTTGCTGAATATCCGCGCGTTGTTGCAAGCGCTGCTGAATTTCGTGAACCACATCGCATTGCGCGTTACCTAGAAGAGTTGGCTGGCGTTTATCATGGCTTTTATGCAGATTGCCGCGTTCTTCCACTTGGCGATGAAGCACCCGCTGCAGTTCACTCAGCTCGAGCTGCGCTGTGCGCTGCAACAATGCAGGTCTTAGCGAATGGCCTTGATCTCTTGGGCGTGAGCGCACCGGAGAGGATGTAGCTATGTGGTCAAAGAACGTCTCATTTGAATCTGGAGTACTTCACCTTTCAGGAATCTCGGCTGCAAAATTGGCGCAAGAATTTGGAACGCCCGCGTTCTTCTTGGATGAAGAAGCATTTAAGGCGCGCGCATTAGCTTGGAATAACGGGCTCAGGAATGAGTTTGGCAATCACGCGGGAACAATCTTTTATGCAGCTAAGTCATTTATCAGCACTGCAGTTGCCCAATGGATTGAAGAAATTGGCATCGGAATTGATGTCTGCACTGGCGGCGAACTTGCGGTCGCTTTGGCTGGTGGCATCAATCCAGCACGCATCGAAGTTCACGGAAACAACAAGTCTGTTGCTGAAATCGAACGCGCCGTCGCTGTTGGCGTTAAAACTATTGTTATTGACTCACTCTTCGAAATCGAGCGCGTAGCTGCTGCGGCGAAAAGATATGGAGTTCGTCAAGCCGTCATGATCAGACTGATTCCTGGCGTGCAAGCGCAGACTCACGAGAAAATCTCTACGGCGCACGAAGATGTGAAATTTGGTTTCTCAATTGCTTCAGGGGCTGCCTGGCAAGCTGTGCAGAAAGTGCAAGCACATCCCGAGCTAGAACTCCTTGGCGTGCATTGCCATATTGGCTCACAGATATTTGGTTCAGACGCTCATGAGATTGCAACGGATCGCCTCATGGAGTTTATGGGTAGGTATCGTGACGAATACGAGGTTGAACTTCCAGAGCTTGATCTCGGTGGGGGATATGGCATTGCCTATGTAGCTGGCGATGTGACAGTAGAACCAAGCGATGTACTTCCTGCCATTCGCAAAGCTGTTGATGCTGCCTGCAAGAAGTATTCTCTGCAGACCCCTTTGATTTCGCTAGAACCAGGGCGCAACATTGTGGGGCCGACCATGTTTACTCTCTATGAAGTTGGAACTGTCAAAGATGTTGTGGTCAGCGCTGGCATCACACGTAAATATGTTTCAGTAGATGGTGGCATGAGTGACAATCTTCGTCCAACCTTGTATGACGCTGAATATTCTGCAGTTATTGCACAGCGTGTCAGTAGCGCGCCTCTAACTTTGTCACGCCTCGTTGGAAAACATTGCGAGACTGGCGACATCATTATTAATGAAATCCAATTGCCTGCAGATATTGCTCCTGGAGATTTGATTGCAACACCGGCTACTGGTGCATATGGCCGCAGCATGGCAAGTAATTACAACCATGTGCCAAGACCACCTGTTGTCGCAGTAAAAGATGGAAAAGCCCGCGTAATTGTGCGTCGAGAGAATGAGGAAGATTTACTCGCCCTTGATGTGAAAGAATAGGTTTATGAGCCCCGCAGATAAACCTGTTCGAATTGGCATGCTCGGCTGCGGCGTTGTTGGCAGCCAAGTTGCTCGCCTATTGCTGGCAGATACTGAAGAGCTCTCAACTCGAGCCGGCGTAAAGATTGAATTGGCTCGCATTGCAGTTCGCACAATCAAACCTTACGAAGGTCTCGACCCTGCGTTGTTTACAACAGATCCACTTTCAATTGTTAACGATCCAGAGATTGATCTCATCGTTGAAGTCATGGGTGGAATTGAGCCGGCGCGCGAATTGGCTCTGACTGCAATTAACAATCGCAAATCAATTGTGACCGCAAATAAAGCGCTCCTTGCCAGCCATGGTGCTGACCTCTTTAGCGCCGCTTATGCCAAGGGTGAAGATATCTACTACGAAGCATCTGTCGCTGGTGCGATTCCAATTATTCGTCCGCTCCGTGACTCACTAGCAGGAGATCACGTCGTTCGTTTGATGGGTATCGTCAACGGTACAACAAATTACATTCTTACCAAGATGCATGAAGATAACCGTGAATTTGCCGATGTCTTAAAGGAAGCGCAGAAGTTAGGTTATGCCGAGGCAGATCCAACTGCAGATATTGAAGGCTTTGATGCAGCTGCTAAGGCTGCCATTCTCTCTGGACTTGCTTTCCATACACGCGTCACAGTCGATGATGTGTATCGCGAAGGAATCTCAAAAATCACTTTGGAAGATGTTGCTATCGCTAAATCGATGGATCATGTCATTAAATTACTAGCCATCTCTGAACTCACTCCTGCTGATGAAATTTCAGTCCGCGTGCACCCAGTGATGATTCATAAGAGCCATCCATTGGCTTCGGTACGAGATGCCTTTAACGCTGTCTTTGTCGAAGCTGAATCAGCTGGACCACTGATGTTCTATGGTCGTGGCGCAGGTGGTCAACCAACTGCTTCTGCAATTCTTGGTGACATAGTTGCTGTCTCCCGCCACATCGCACTGAACTCAATTGGGCAGCGCGAGACTGATTATGCCGATCGCGACATCGCCCCTATTGAAACAACGAAGACTAAGTTCCTCATTCGCCTCGAAGTTGAAGATAAATCAGGTGTTTTGGCAGCAATTGCGCAGTGCTTTGCAGCGCAGGGCGTTTCAATTCAAACTGTTGATCAGAATGGCCGCGATAGCGATGCTGAACTCATCATCGTTACTCACCGCGCAACTGAAGGCGAACTCAAGGCAACTGTTGAGGCGCTGAAGAAAATGGATATTGTGAATAAAATTTCGAGCGTTATCCGCGTTGAAGGAGCGATTGCGTAATGGGCATCTTTTCCAAGAAGAGTGGCGCGCATCAATGGCGCGGTGTGATCGAGGAATATCGTCACCGCTTGCCTGTCTCTGCCAAGACTCCGGTTGTCTCACTTCGCGAAGGTGGAACTCCGCTTATCTATGCATGCAACCTCTCTGAACTTTTGGGCAACAATGTGTGGATTAAGTACGAAGGTCTAAATCCAACAGGCTCTTTTAAAGATCGCGGAATGACAATGGCGATCTCAAAAGCGGCCGAAGATGGCGCAAAGGCCGTTATCTGCGCATCAACTGGAAACACATCAGCATCGGCTGCGGCTTATGCGGTCAAGGCCGGAATGCGTCCAGCGGTTCTTATTCCCAAGGGCAAGATTGCCATGGGAAAACTTGCACAAGCAGTTATTCATGATTCAACAATTTTGCAAGTAAATGGAAACTTTGATGATTGCTTAACGCTTGCACGAGAGCTTTCAGAGAATTATCCAGTAGCACTGGTTAACTCAGTCAACCCATTTCGCATCGAAGGCCAAAAGACTGCCAGCTTTGAAGTTGTAGACATGTTGGGTGATGCGCCAGATATTCATGCTCTTCCTGTAGGAAATGCCGGAAACATAACCGCATACTGGAAGGGCTACAAGGAGTACAACAAGGATGGGCTATCAACAAAGCTACCGATGATGTACGGATTCCAAGCAGCAGGTTCGGCACCAATCGTTAAAGGTAAAGTGGTTAAGAACCCAGAGACAATCGCAACAGCAATTCGAATTGGAAATCCAGCATCGTGGCAGCAGGCGGTAGAAGCTCGCGATATGTCTGGTGGAGTAATTGATTCAGTAACAGATCGCGAAATCTTGGCGGCATACCGCTTAATTGCCGCTAAAGAAGGAATCTTCGTTGAGCCATCATCTGCTGCAGGTCTTGCAGGCTTGATTAAGTACAAGAAGGCGGGCAGGTTGCCTAAGGACAAGACAATTGTTATTACAGTGACAGGACATGGGTTAAAAGATATTCCTTACGCACTAGAGGCTGCAAAGAAGCCTGTTGTTGTTCCTGTCAATGCAAAGATTGCAGCTAAAGCGTTAGGTCTTGCTTAGAATGAAACCAACCTTTAAGGCTAATCCGATTCAGGTGCAGGTGCCTGCAACTTCTGCAAACCTCGGTCCTGGCTTTGACTCATTTGGCCTGGCCTTTGGAATGTACGACCGTTACGTCGCGCAAATTCTTGATGAAGGCGGCCTAGATATCGATGTCACTGGTGAGGGCGCTGATGACGTTCCTCGTACAGATAAAAATCTTCTCGTTAAGGCGATGTATAAAGGTTTCGATTTTCTCGGTGGAAAACCAAAGGGCGTTGCCGTTCGTGCTCTCAATGTCATTCCTCACGGAAGAGGGCTTGGTTCATCTGCATCAGCAATCATCGGTGGTTTAGTTCTAGCGCGTTCATTAGTTCTTACCGGTACTGACAAGATGAGCGATGACGCTCTCCTGAATTTAGCGAATGAGATGGAAGGCCATCCTGATAATGTTGCGGCCGCTCTTTATGGAGGGGCAACTGTTGCTTGGCAAGATGAAGTAAAGTCAAAGATGGTTGCGCACGCACTTCATCTGCCGGTTGACCCGCGCATCAAGGTCATGGCATTCATTCCATCCACATCGCTAGCAACGAAGAAGGCGCGCACTATGTTGCCTGATTCAATTCCATTTGCCGATGCACAGAGAAATAGCACCAACACAGCGATCATGATGCAGGCCTTAACAATTCGCCCAGATTTATTGCTCACTGCCACAGAAGATTTCTTGCACCAGAGTTATCGACAAGAAGCGATGCCAGCTTCATATGCGCTTATGACTAAGTTGCGCGCTGCCGGTGTTGCAGCTTTTATCTCTGGGGCTGGCCCTACAGTCCTCGCCCTTCACACAGGTGATCAAGAAGAGAGCGAGCAGTTAGCTCGCGCAGGAGGCGCTAAATTTGAGGGTAAATCTCTCGAAATTGCTAGCCGCGGTGCCACCCTGCTATAGTTCTAGCATCAGTTCAGCCCGCAAGTTAGGGTCAAAGTAAGAATTGATGAAATCCAAAGAAAAAAATCTTTACAACTTTACTTCATAAGAAATCAACCATGGGCTTTACACCCTAAGCCCCAGACTGAAAAGAAATACATGACAACAACAGAACCTGTTCGTTCTAGCAGCCCCGAGCTTTCAGCGATGACCCTTCCAAAGTTAAAGGAAGTTGCGTCTCAACTCGGTATCGAAGGCGCTGCCAAGCTCAAGAAAGATGATCTCGTCGTAGCGATTGCAGATCTTCAGGCAGCTAACCGCGAAGCGGCCAAGGCAGAACGCGAAGCGCGTCGCGCAGCGCGAGATGCGAAGAAGAATAACCGCGACTCTAAAAATTCCAATAACTCATCTGACGATGAGGGCGATGACGAAGATTCATCAGATAACAACGCCCCACAAGATCGTAACTTCGACCGCGATGACCGTGGTGGACGTAACCGCCGTGATCGCAACCGTGGCCGTGATCGCAACCGTGACCGTGGGCATCGCGAAGAGCGTGAACCTGTGATTGGCGAAGATGATGTTCTCGTTCCCGTCGGCGGACTCGTTGACATCATGGAGAACTACTCATTTATTCGCACCGGCGGATATCTGCCTGGCCCTAACGATGTTTATGTTTCACAAGGACAGGTACGAAAGTACGGTCTTCGCAAAGGCGATGTCGTCACAGGACAGGTACGTCAGGCGCGTGAAGGCGAAACTCGCCAGAAGTACAACCCACTTATTACTCTCGAAACCATCAACGGCATGCCATTTGAAGAGGCACGTGGCCGCGTTGAATTTGGAAAGCTCGTTCCGCTCTACCCACAAGAGCGTCTGCGCCTTGAAACAGAACCAAACATTCTGACAACCCGCGTTATCGACCTGATTGCACCAATAGGTAAAGGTCAGCGCGGACTCATTGTTTCGCCACCAAAGGCTGGTAAGACGATGGTTCTTCAGTCGATTGCAAATGCAATTACGACAAATAATCCTGAGTGTCACTTGATGGTTGTTCTTGTTGATGAACGCCCAGAAGAAGTGACAGATATGCAGCGCAGCGTTAAGGGCGAAGTAATTGCTTCTACCTTCGACCGCCCTGCTGATGACCACACAACCATTGCCGAATTAGCAATTGAGCGCGCAAAGCGCCTCGTTGAGATGGGCCATGACGTAGTTGTACTTCTTGACTCAATTACTCGTCTAGGTCGCGCCTACAACATTGCCGCTCCTGCATCAGGCCGCATCCTTTCCGGTGGCGTTGATTCTGCAGCTCTCTATCCACCTAAGAAGTTCTTTGGTGCGGCTCGTAATATTGAAGATGGCGGATCACTCACCATTCTTGCAACAGCTCTCGTTGACACTGGTTCTCGTATGGATGAAGTTATCTTCGAAGAGTTCAAGGGAACCGGAAATATGGAGCTCATCCTTGATCGCAAGATGGCCGATAAGCGCATCTTCCCTGCAGTTAACGTAGTTGCTTCAGGTACACGTAAGGAAGAAATCCTTATGGGTACTGAAGAGCTCAATATTGTCTGGAAGCTTCGTCGCGTGCTTCATGCGCTCGAGCCACAAGCAGCTCTTGAACTCCTGCTCGAGAAGATGAAGGGCACTAAATCCAACGTCGAATTCTTGATGCAGATTCAGAAGACAACTTCAGGTCCTGACGACAG
>CAZHPQ010000014.1:0-5995 GCA_964533845.1 uncultured Candidatus Planktophila sp. | reverse complement strand
CCGATGACCTGGTTCACCGCCGTGATGCGGACCCAGCCATAGAGAAGGAATGAAAGATGAAGCCAGAGATCCACCCAGAATATAAGCAGACCCAAGTGACTTGTGGTTGCGGTGAAAAGTTTGTTACCCGCTCAACAGTTGCCAGTGGTTCAATCTATGTTGAAGTTTGTTCAGTCTGCCACCCGTTCTACACAGGCAAGCAGCGCATCCTCGACACCGGTGGACGCGTCGCTAAGTTCGAAGAGCGCTTCGGTAAGAACAAGTAGCTTTCTTAAGAGACCGCACCGCAACCCATTAGTGGTTGCGAGGCGGTCTTTTTATTTCTCCAATGAAGCACTAATTACGAATAGAAGGAATTACAGATAGAAGGGATGAAGTCATATGGCGAACGATCGTTTTGCATCCGCTCATGAAATGGTGCGCGAATATCAAGAGCTAGAAGCAAAGATGGCAGACCCTTCTATCCATGAAGATCAAGGCACAGCCCGCAAACTCGGTCGTCGTTATGCACAGCTCGGCCCAGTTGTTGCTGGCTTCAACGCCTGGAAGTCTGCCGCCGATGACCTAGAAGCTGCGCGCGAGATGGCTGCCGAAGATCCATCTTTTGCCGCCGAAATTCCAGCGATGGAAGCTACTGTTGAAGAAGCTGCCACAAAGCTAGAGGAGTTGCTGCTTCCGCGCGATCCAAATGATGATCGCGATGTCATCATTGAAGTAAAAGCTGGAGCAGGTGGAGATGAATCTGCTCTCTTTGCAGGCGACTTGGTGCGCATGTATCAGCGTTACGCAGAAAAGCGTGGCTGGAAGATTGAAATTATTGATATGACTGAGTCAGAACTTGGTGGGTATAAAGATATTTCTATGGCTGTGAAATCAAAGGGAACTCCAGAACCTGGAACCACTCCTTATGCACGTCTTAAATTTGAAGGTGGCGTTCACCGAGTGCAGCGCGTTCCAGAAACAGAGAGTCAAGGGCGCATTCATACATCTGCGGCCGGTGTACTCGTTCTTCCTGAAGCCGAAGAAGTTGATGTGGAACTGAATATGAACGACGTTCGTGTAGATGTGTATCGCTCATCTGGTCCAGGGGGACAGTCTGTAAACACCACAGATTCGGCTGTTCGTTTGACCCACGTTCCAACTGGAATCGTTGTCTCGTGTCAGAACGAGAAGTCGCAGTTACAGAACAAGGAATCAGCGCTTCGTATTCTGCGTGCCCGTCTTCTTGCAGATGCTCAGGAAAAAGCAGAGGCTGCTGCCATGGCAGAACGTAAGAGCCAGGTGCGTACCGTCGATCGTTCCGAACGCATCCGAACCTATAACTTCCCAGAAAATCGCCTCAGCGATCACCGCGTGAATTACAAAGCCAACAATCTTGATGCAGTTCTCAATGGTGAGCTCGATGAAGTTATACAAGCCCTTCTCGATGCCGATAGAGCCGCAAAGCTTTCATCAACTAAATAAGTATCGCTATGGAACTTACCTTTAAAGAATTCTTACAAAGCGGGAAAGAACAGTTAGCCCGCGCCGGATTTGCTGAAATTGAGGCAGAGCACTTACTTGCTCACACACTTGGTATCTCTCGTATGGATTTACATAACCCACTGACGGTCGAAAACGCGCTTTCAGCAATTGGCGATATGTCAATTATTGAAGAGACATACTGGAAGTTATTGGATCGCCGTTGTGCTCACGAGCCTTTGCAGTACTTAACTGGAGTTGCCTACTTCCGTCATCTTGAACTCAAGGTAGGGCCTGGTGTTTTAGTTCCTCGTCCAGAGAGCGAACTCCTCGTAGAAGCTGTTCTTACCCATATTGAAAAGTTGCAAGGGGCGGTCAGCGTTGTTGATTTGGGTTCTGGTTCTGGTGCGCTGGCGTTAGCAATTGCAACAGAAGCTCCACAGACCCATGTGATTGCAGTAGAGAAAAGCGCAGATGCCATTCATTGGCTAAAGGAGAATGTCTCCTTTATCGATGAAAAGGTACGTATCCTGGAAAGCGATGTAGCCACCGCCCTCGAAGGCGTTAAGTGTGATGTCGTTATCGCCAATCCTCCTTATATTCCAGATAGTGAAGTGCTGCCAAAGGATGTAGCAACACACGAACCTGCAGTTGCGCTATTCGGTGGACCAGATGGCATGCGCGCTCCACGACTATTTATTGCCGCTGCAGCCAGGTTGTTAAAAACTGGAGGACTCTTGGCCATCGAGCATCATGAGACCCAGGCAGATGAAGTGGGTGATGTACTAAGTGTGGAATTCGAAGATATTCTTCTGCACAAGGATCTCAACGGTCGCCCCCGATTTACCACTGCAGTGAGGAGATAGCGATGCCACGTATCGACCTCAAGCAAGGTGAACAGAAGAAACATATTGCACGTGCTCTTAAAGAGATTCGCGATGGCTACGTCATCGTCGCACCTCTTGAACATGGCTATGTCTATTTAGCTGATGCCTTCTCTCCGTATGCAGTACGCACTATGCATGTGCTCCGCAAAGATGCTGATGGAGTAGCAGCGCAAGTATTGACTCATAGCGCGCAAACAGTGGCCGGAATTGCTCGCGATATTCCTGAAGAAGCGAACGCTTTGATGGCTGAATTTTGGCCTGGTCTGCTTTCACTCAACCTCAAACCGATGAGAGCACTTACCTGGGATTTAGGCGATGACACCGAGCTAGATCTCTTTAGCGTTCGCGTACCAAAATCAAAGTTTGTAAGAGCTCTTCTCAAAGAGTCTGGTCCACTTGCAGTTGCAAGCGCAGCGCCGGCCGGACAACCACCTATGTTGAAAATCAATCGCACCCAAGTCAAAGATTGGGATGTGGCTGTCGTCTTCGACAATGGACCACTTAAGGGCGGAGCTCGCACCACTGTTGTAGAAGTCTCAACATCTGGGCTGCGGATTGTGCGCGAGGGTGCAATATCTCGAGATGCGCTAAGCGCGGTTGCACCGAGCCTTTCTGGGCGGTAACTATTAGGCTGGCGCCCATGTCCGAAACCTTCTATGGCCCAGATTTCACGTTACTTCAGAAGCAAGACCCTGATGTTGCAGCAGTTCTACTCTCTGAACTGCGGCGTCAACAGACCAACCTGCAACTAATTGCATCTGAGAACTTCACATCTCGCGCAGTCTTGGCAGCGATGGGTTCAACGCTTTCCAATAAGTACGCAGAAGGTTATCCAGGCAAGCGTTATTACGGTGGCTGCGAAGAAGTAGATAAGGCAGAAGTTATTGCTATCGATCGCGCAAAGTCGCTCTTCGGTGCAGAACATGCCAACGTGCAGCCGCATTCAGGTGCAAGTGCAAATATCGCTGTCTATCAAGCATTTACCAAGCCAGGGGATACCGTTCTAGCGATGTCACTGCCACATGGTGGCCATCTCACACACGGCTCAAAGGTCAACTTCTCAGGTAAGTGGTTCAACATAGTTTCTTATGGCGTCAGACAAGATAACGAGCTCATTGACTATGACGAGCTGCGCGATCTCGCGATTGCCAATAAGCCAAAGATGATTTGTTCAGGTGCAACTGCCTATCCATCGCTCATTGACTTCGAGAAGGTACGTGCAATCTGTGATGAAGTGGGAGCGATCATGTGGGTCGATGCCGCTCACTTCATTGGGTTAGTTGCCGGAAAAGCGATTCCATCACCTGTTCCCTATGCAGATGTTGTCTCATTTACAACTCACAAAGTTCTGCGTGGTCCACGCGGGGGAATGATTCTTTCAAAGGCAGAACATGCTGCAGCGATTGATAAAGCAGTTTTTCCTGGAATGCAAGGAGGGCCGATCATGTCGGCAGTTGCCGGCAAAGCGATTGCGCTCGCTGAATGCGCGACACCTGCTTACCAAAAGTATGCAAAAGATGTCATCGTCAATGCGCAATCACTCTGCACTGCACTTGAAGCAGAAGGTATGCGCGCTGTCTCAGGCGGCACACAGACACACCTTGCATTAATTGATATTCGCTCTACTGGCGTCAACGGCAAGGTTGCTGATGAACGTTGTGGCGCAGCTGGAATTGTTCTCAATAAGAATTCAATTCCATACGACCCAGAAGCGCCATCAGTGACTTCAGGTATACGCGTTGGAACTCCTGCAACCACCACACAGGGCATGGGAGTCGAAGAGATGAAGACAATCGCTTCCTTGATTTCTCGCGCTATCAAGACCGATGATGCCAGCGCACATGCTGCAATCAAATCTGATGTACACGCGCTGACTGCACGCTTTCCTATCTATCAGGCTTAAAGAGAAGTAGCTCAATGCGCGAGTACTTAGTAACGCTGTTGCTGGCAGCAGCGCTCTGCTATGTAGTTACTCCGCTTGTACGCACCTGGGCTTTGAAATTTGGTGCAGTCGCACATATTCGTACTCGCGATGTTCATACAACTCCCACACCTCGCTGGGGTGGGCTGGCGATGTGGATTGCCATGGCGCTGACCTTTGCCATGGTTAACCATTTATCGCTCGTTGGAAAATCTTTTGGCCGCGAGACTTTAGGAATTTTTCTTGCGGCAACTCTCTTGGTCTTTATCGGACTCATCGATGATCGTTTTGAACTTGATGCACTAACCAAATTAGCGGGCCAAGCCCTGGCTGCCGGAATTCTCCTCCTCTATGGAATTCAAGTGCTCTGGCTACCAATTAATGGCGTGATCACACTTCCTCCAAGCATCGGCCAGCTAGTAACAGTTTTAATTGTTCTCGTCACTATCAACGCTGTGAACTTCATTGATGGACTTGATGGGCTGGCAGCAGGAATCGTTGCTATTTCAGGTGCGGCCTTCTTTGCCTTTGCTTACTTACTTGCGGTGATTTACGGCTTTAGCCGTGCGGGCGCACCATCACTGATTACCGCAGTGATAATCGGTGTCTGCCTTGGCTTCTTACCTCATAACGCACATCCTGCGCGCATATTTATGGGGGATTCAGGATCAATGTTCTTAGGCTTATTGCTGGCAGCATCTGCAATTACTCTGACAGGGCAGATTGATCCCAACGCCATCTCTGCAGAAAATCTCGGACCAACGCTCTTGCCGCTCGCACTTCCTTTTGCTGTTTTAGCGATTCCACTCATCGATTTATCTTCGGCAATCTTCCGTAGATTGCGTGCTGGACAGTCTCCATTTAGTTCAGATAAAGAACATATGCATCATCGAATTATGCGTGCGGGCAATTCTCACCTACGCACAACTTTGATCATGTATCTCTGGACAGCAACGATTGCCTTCCCAGTTGTTGTCTCTGCCTTTGCGCCTTTATGGGTTGCAGCAATTGTTGCGGGTGCGTTGCTGGCGCTGACAATTTCCTTTTCTCAGAGAAATTCAAGTGCTCGACTATGACAAAGAGCCAATCGAATGAAGCGCTCCTTCTTAAAGGTGCGCTGATTCCAACTGCAGTTGTAGGCGCAGTTGGCATTGCAGGGGCGACATATCTTGAAGGTCGTGCTGGTCTCTTCGGAGCGCTTCTGGCCCAAGTTGTTGTACTTATCTATTTTGCACTCCATATCTTGGTCTCTAAGATCTCAACCAACCTCGATCCAGTCACGACGATGTCTCTTGCGATGTTCTCGTATTTCGCTAAGTTCCTGGCTTTGGGCGCCTTCCTATGGCTCCTTGGACGATTTACCTCAGAGACCCTCGTGGATCGTCGCTCCTTTGGAATCTGCGCTGTTGCCCTCACCTTTGCCTGGTTGGGTGGAGAAATCGCCAGTTTTTTGAAGTTGAAAACTCATCTACCATTACCCAATGAGCCAAAACCCGGTGAATGAAAACCCTGACTGGCAAGATCCGCAGAATCGTGAACATCGCGCCAGCAGCCGCCGCGATGAGAACGCCATGTGGTCGATCTTTGGCTATCTTCTCTCGGGTCTGCTCTTCTGGGGCGGGGTCGGCTGGGCCGCGGACCGTTTCTTCAACACCAGCTTTCTGACCCTCATCGGCCTCTTGGTCGGCATGGGCGGGGCGCTCTATCTCGTCTGGCTCCGCTTCGT
>CAZHPQ010000013.1:1915-20652 GCA_964533845.1 uncultured Candidatus Planktophila sp. | reverse complement strand
TGGTCTCCACTGAAATCCGCTGGCAATAGCCGGCGGATTTTTTATTGCTCGGTTTTAGTTCCGATACTCAACCAGATAAGAGCAGCGCTCACGATTGCAAGACCAATAAATGAGACCGTAGTAAGTGATTCATTCAAGAGTGTAATTCCAAGAACTGTTGCAGTGAGCGGTTCAGCAAGTGCCAAAGTTCCAGCAGAGCTCGGACTCATCTTACGAAGGCCATAAATCTGGAAGATATTGGCAAGCGCCATTGTGATTGCACCAAGGTAGAAGACAACAGCAACTCCACGAAGTGAGCCAAGCCAACTGAGATCTTCAGAGAAAATCAAAGGTACCAAGAATAGTGAACCAATCAGATAAGCAGTAGATGTCATCTCGATGGGATTCTCTTTAGTTCGCAGCGCAACCTTTGCTGCGTTGACATAAATTGCTACAGATAAACCAGCGCCAAATGCCATAAAGATTCCAAGAGTGCTCTCTACCTTGATTTCGCCGGAGAAACGAAGAGTTAGCCCAAAGATTGCCAGCGATGTTGCGGCAAACCAGAGAGTTGAAAATCGCTCATGGAAGATGATGGCGCTTAATATTCCGGTAAAGATTGGGATACAGCCAACAGCTAAGAGCGTGCTGAGCGCAACGCCATTGCTCGTTGTTGCCGAGAAGAAGAAAGGCTGAAAAGCGGCTGCGCCAACTGCCATAAAGAAGACTGATTTCTTCCGCGCATGCACGAAGAAGTTGCGGCGCTTGCCACCAAAGACCGGCATAAAGATCAGAAGTAATACTGCGCCGATAGCTAAACGCCCAATACCAAGGGCTGATCCACCAGCACTTGCTGGTGCAAAGGCGATTGCAGTGCCAACTGTTCCAAAGAGGACTGCGCTCGTTAAAACTTTATATGCAGGAGCGTGGCTACTCAACGCGACCCCCTGAAACGAACACAGTCGATTCTAAAGGGGAGAAGTTATATAAACCTAATTAAATAACTGCGCGATTTTATAGTAGATAGGAATTCCTAGAATTAAGTTAAATGGGAATGTAATTCCTATGCTCGACATCAGCGCCAGCGTTGGACTTGCGGTAGGTAGGGCGACAGAGACTGCAGCAGGAGCTGCAATGTATGAAGCGCTCGCAGCCAAGATTCCTAACATCGTTGCACCACCAACGCTCATACCAATGAGAGATCCGGCAGTCACACCGATTACTCCGCTAAATAGCGGGAAGAAGATTCCAAATGCCGCCAGCGGTGCCCCCACCTTTTTGATTTCAGCAAAATTACTTCCAGCCAAATAACCAAGATGGAGCAAGAAGAGAACTAAGAAACCATTTAATAGCTCAACGAAGAAAGGGCTGACTTTGATGTAACCCTCTTTTGAGGTAATCAAACCGATAACAAGTCCACCTGCCAAAAGCAGAACTGTTTTTCCAAGGAGTACTTCTTTGAGAGTGCTAGACCAACGTACCTTTGTAGTTAACGAACGTGACGCTAAGAAGATACCGACAATTAACCCAGGAATTTCCAGAAGAGTTAAGAGTGCAGGTGCGTAACCTTCCACGAAGATGTTATTGCTCTCGAGAAAGAGAAGCCCTGCGGAGAATGTGACCAATGAAGTTGAACCGTAATGGGCTGCAATCGAGCCGCGGTCAACATCGTTGAGGACCTTAATCAATTTAAGTACCAAGAAAGCCAGAAGTGGAATCAAGATGCCACAGGCAATCGTGGTCAACGCTGGGGTTGCTAGTTCAGAGAGCGAAGAAGTTTTGAGCGAGTGGCCACCTTTGAGCCCAATGCCAAAGAGTAAGTAGATAGATAGAAACTGGTAGATCGCATCTGGAACACGGACATCGCTCTTGATGCGAGCCGCCAGGATTCCGAAGATAAAGGTAAGAACGCCAACAGATGTGAGATTGGCGTGCGCGATTGACCATGAACTCATAATTACCCCCAGACACGCACAATACATGAAGTTTAATTCATGTGTCAAATAGCATGTATAGTTAGGACATGAGTCAAGATAAAGCTCTTCCTACCTGGACTTTCCTCTCTAACCACGGCCACATATTGGTTCACCTCAATAAGTTTCCGGATTCGAGAGTGCGCGATATTGCTCAAGCTATCGGCATTACAGAAAGGAGCGCCCTTTCTATACTTTCTGATCTAGAAGCTGGTGGTTATATAGCTGTCGAGCGCGTGGGCCGACGAAATCATTATCGAATTAATCCGAATAAGAACTTCCGCCATCCGATGGAGGCCCAGAAACCTATCGGCGCTCTACTGAAGATTTTCTCTTCAAAGTAGCTCACATGCAGCACCCGTATTCAGAAAAACGAGCCGTCTTGGCAACACTTCATCAGAAAGGTGAGTTGATCGCCCCTGATTTTCTGCAGGCGCTTGGGATGGTTGTTGAGGAAAATGCAGTGGACACAGATTCACTTGGAACGTTTAGTGGAGAGATAGAACGAATAGGTTCGGCAAGAGATGTTGTATTGAATAAAGCCCGTTTAGGAATCAAAGCAAGTGGATGTCCACGTGGTCTGGCATCGGAAGGTTCAATTGGTGCGGATTTCTATATTCCATTTATTCAATCTGATGTGGAGCTAATTGGTTTTGTCGATGAAGAGTTAGGTATTGAACTAGTTGAAAGCTACCGATCTACCGATATCACTGCACACACCATCACTGTCAATTCCCCAACCGACCTCAATGATTTTTTAAAGAAGGCAGATTTTCCTCACCACAAACTAATCGTTCGATCTGTGAACAAACCCATTACGTATTGCGTGAAAGGGATTTCGACAGAAGCGGTATTGCTAAAAGCGATTGCAGATGGCCTGCAACAGAGCTCATCTCTTGTCGTTGAAAGTGATCTGCGTGCACATTGCTCACCAAGTCGTGCTGAAAACATTAAGAAGGCAGCTGCCAAAATGGCGGCACGGCTTGCGCAACTATGTCCTGATTGCTCTGCGCCGGGGTGGGGAGTAACCAGTTACATCAAAGGGCTGCCTTGTGCAGAGTGCGGTGAGATATCAGAGGATGCTCTGAAATCTGAGATTTTGGGCTGTGCCAGATGTTCCTTTACCCATGAAGGAAAGAGCCTTGCAGAAGTGATTGATCCATCGCGATGCAACCTATGTAACCCGTAAATATTGTGTAAAAGTTAGCGTAATCTTTGCCCATGACTTCAACAGCAACGTTACATACAACCCTTGGCGATATCGTCATCGAACTTTTCCCAAACCACGCACCAAAGACCGTAGAAAACTTTGTTGGTCTTGCAACTGGCGCTAAGGAATGGACTGATCCACGTACGGGTAAGAAATCAAACGAGAACCTCTACGACGGAACGATTTTCCACCGCGTGATCAGTGGCTTCATGATTCAAGGCGGAGACCCACTCGGTCAGGGATTTGGTGGACCGGGATACCAGTTTGCAGATGAATTCCATGGTGAACTCCAATTCGATCGCCCATACATCTTGGCGATGGCTAATTCAGGTCCTGGAACAAACGGTTCACAGTTCTTTATTACCGTTGCGCCAACTGCTTGGCTCAACCGTAAGCACACCATTTTCGGTGAAGTAAAGGATGCAGCTTCACAAGCTGTTGTCGACAAGATTGGTTCAACACCAACAGGTGCGCAAGATAAGCCTATTACTCCTGTTGTAATCAATAGCGTCACTATCGCCTAATCGCTGTAAGCGCATGAAGCAGCGTTCCACAGTTCTTACAATCATCACAGTTATATGTGGTTTTTATCTGTACGAACTCTTTGATTCAGGAATCATCGGAACTTTTGCTCTCATCAGCACTGAATACCTACAGCAATCAAATCAGTGGTATCGCCTCGTCACTGTCGCGCTCGTGCACGACAACTCGAACTCGATTCCCATCCACTTAGCTTTCAATATGTTGGCGCTTCATTCACTGGGCTCGCCTATTGAAAAACTGCTGGGACGTGCGCGATTCCTAGTGATCTTCTTTGGATCGCTGATCTTGGCATCTTTGTATTCAGCGCTGAACTTGGGCTATAACGGGTATTCCATCGGAGTATCTGGCGCAGTCTTTGGTCTCTTTGGTGCGTGGATAGCAATCGGTCGCAAAATCGGTGGAGATATCCGCAGCACCTTGGTCATCATTGCAATCAACTTTGCACTGGGCTTCACCATTGGCGGAGTCGATTGGCGCGCACATCTTGGCGGCCTCATTGCAGGCTTTGTGATTACGAAGTTACTGCTGCTTAACGCTTCTAAGAAGAATCTGGGCGACGTCGAGAACTTCGACATCTGATTGACGGGCGACCATTCCGTCGCCAACCATCACGCGACAAAATGGGCAAGCAACTGCAACTTCTTCCGCCCCAGTATCAATAGCTTCATCGACGCGGTTGAGGTTGATACGTGTACCAATCTTCTCTTCCATCCACATACGGCCACCACCACCACCACAACAGAATGAACGTTCTTGATTGCGTGGCATCTCTTCAACATCGCAACCACTTGCCTGTAGCAGTTCGCGAGGTGGCGCATAAATCTGATTGTGACGACCGAGATAACAAGGATCGTGATAGGTCAACTTCTTATCTGACTTGTGTGGGCTTGGTTTCAAGCGACCTTCTTTAATCAGAGTATTAAGAAGTTGTGTGTGGTGCAGCATTTCAAGTTCAAAGCCGCTCTGCGCATAGTCGCGCCCGATAGTTGTGAAGCAATGAGGGCAGGTAACAACTACCTTCTTCTTGCCCTTAGGGCGGCTACCGAAAGTTTCATTGAGAGTTTCAATATTCTCGCGGGAGAGAATCTGATACAGGAATTCATTTCCAGAACGACGGGCGGGATCGCCGGTACATGTTTCACGCTTACCTAGAACGGCGAAGTTAACGCCAGCCATATGTAATAACTCTGCAACAGCCTTGGTCGTCTTCTTCGCACGTTCTTCATATGCGCCAGCGCAGCCAACCCAGAAAAGATATTCAACATCTTCTGGAAGTTCGCCGCTGACAACCTTGACGGGGAAATCGCATTCAGCAATCCAGCCTTCGCGATCTTGTTTATTTGCGCCCCAAGGATTTCCTGCTTTTTCTAGGTTTCTAAATGTTCCACCTAGTTCTGCTGGAAATTCTGATTCAACCAATACTTGGAAGCGACGCATATTCACGATGTGATCGACATGCTCGATATCAACTGGGCACTCTTCTACGCAGGCACCACATGATGTACATGACCACAAAACATCGGGTGTAATTGGACCGTTCTCGCCAACAAGGTTTTCGCTTTCAACAACCTTAGACATAGCGTGATCGCGCATCGCCATGATCAGAAGCTTTGGTGAAAGTGGCTTATCTGTATGCCAGGCAGGACATTGGGATTGGCAGCGACCACATTCGGTACAGCTGGTCATATCCAGCAGACCCTTCCAGGAAATATCGCCACGTGTTCCGATGCCAAAGACATCATCTTCTGCAGGATCTTCGAAGTTAACCGGCTTTCCTTTAGAGAGCATTTCAGGAAGTGCCCCAAGCGCAGGTTGATCGATATTGCGCTTGTAATAGATATTGAAGAATGCCAAGAAGCGGTGCCATGCGATTCCCATGGTGAGGTTTGCGGCGATGACAATAAACCAAGTCATTGATATAACAATTTTGAGGGTTGCAACGATAACTATCGCGTTCTCAATCGCTGTCTGTGACCAGGAATCAAAGAAGAGAACTGCGGGCCACGAAATTGCATAGTGCCAGTTCCATGACTCTTTCCCGGCTAGCGCACCTTCTAGCCCGCGAAGTGCGAATACGCAGAAGACGATTGCAAGGATGGTTGCTTCAACGTAATACGCCTTTCCCATGCCGGATCCGCTAAAGCGATTAAGCATACGAAAGCGAGTTACTTGGCGAATACCGATGAGTGCAACAATGCTGATACCGGTAAGGGCGGCGATTACCTCAGAGAAGAGTTCGTAAAGAACAAAGTGGCCGATGATGGGAAGTGCAAAGTCAGGTTTGATTACTTGACCGTATGCAGTAACCAAAGTTCCGAAGAGCGCACCGAAGCCAATCATGACAAACCAGTGAGCAATTCCAGTTCCGGTGAAGTTGAGCATCTTGGTATGGCCCAAAACTTCTTTAAGCATGTTTTTCATACGCGCGGATTTATCTCCGCTGCGGGTTGGATCTGGTTGCTGCTTCTTATATAAAGAGATGAGATGGCGAACGCGAATGGCAAGGAAAGTTACAGCGACAGCTGTAATGAGATAAGAAATGCTTGCTAGCGCTATGTTCATAAGCGCTAGGGTAGAACTATCGCCACTTAGTTGCTAGTGAGAAACCAACTGCGATGAAGCTAAATCCGATAATCATGTTCCATGCACCAATTCCTGGAATTGGATATGAAGTCTGGCTGATGTAAAAGACCACAATCCAGAACAAGCCGATAAGGAAATTGGCAACCATCACAGGAGCAAGCCATGAAGGGCTCTCTAGGAGCGGTGACTCTTCCTGCATGTGGTGTTGTTCTTCATGAGCGTGCTGCTCTTGAACCTTCTTACGCAATTTCGACTTTGGCATGGGGCCTAGGTTACAGCACAATTACGGCATGGCTCGAATCCTCGTCATCGATAACTATGACTCCTTCGTCTTCAACTTGGTGCAATACCTTGGACAGTTGGGCGCTGAATGCACGGTTGTTCGCAATGATGAAGTTGAGGCGAGCGAGGCGGCAAAGTACGACGGAGTTCTGATCTCGCCGGGGCCAGGAACGCCCGATAAGGCTGGCGTCAGTATCTCCATGATTAAGTTTTGTGCCGAAAATTCAATTCCTCTCTTTGGAGTTTGTTTAGGACATCAAGCAATAGGTGAAGCCTTTGGCGCCACGGTTTCTCGCGCACCAGAGTTGTTACATGGAAAGACATCACAAGTCATTCATAGTGCACATGGAGTTCTTGCAAACCTCCCATCACCATTTACTGCAACTCGTTACCACTCACTGGCGGTTGAACGCGAGACCGTTCCTGATGTTCTCGAAATAACCGGTGCAACTGAATCGGGTGTTGTGATGTCGATGCGCCATAAGACCTTGCCAATTGAGGGCGTGCAATTTCATCCAGAGTCAGTACTAACTGAACACGGCCATCAGATGCTGGCAAATTGGTTAGTTACATGTGGTGATGCAGATGCGCCACGTCGTGCAGTGGGGCTTTCGCCAGTTGTGGGTAGCGCTAAGTAGTTTTAGGGCTTGCGATTGATAGTAATCGTGACTGAGTTACCGATTGTCTGCGCCAACCCTGAATCTGGCGCCTGCCTAATGACAACGCCTTCTGGTTGCGCTGCGTCATAGTCATAGAACTCTTTAATCAAGAATCCTGCTTGAATAAGAATTGTCTTTGCTTGAATTGCTTCAATACCAATCAGATTCGGCACGGTAACTTCACCGCTAGCGATAGTAAGAATTACTGAACTACCAGCCTCGGTAACAGATCCAACTGGTGGCAGAACTTCTAGAACTGTTCCTTGTGGTTGATCTGATGGCATCGCCACGGTCTGGGAAACCAATAAGCCAACTGCAGTCAGCGCAGAACGAGCATCAATCAGCGACATACCAATTAAGTTATCGGGAACGATTGCATCCCCTGGCCCATCTGAAATAGTGAGAGTTACAGTCGAACCTGTGCTTAAACGAGTCGTTGCCAGCGGGTTTTGGCTCGCTACGCGATCGCGCGGTATCACGCCATCGTGAGCTCGTTGAATGGTTACTGTGTAATCAGAGAGCAGCGCACGCGCCATCTCTTCGCTTAAGCCCACAACGTTAGGCAACATAGGTGCTGAGTTATTTGGATTTCCACTTATGGCTAGCCCCGTGATTGCAATTGCAATTGCAGCGAAGAATGAACCACCCCATGCAATTGCAGCGCGTCGAGACATAAAAGGCTTCTTGGGAAGTTGTGTTGTGATCTCTTGTCCTGCGCGCACCTTGGCAATGTCATCGAGCATCTCTTGCGCGCTCTGATAACGATCTTCAGGTTTCTTTGCGAGTGCAACAGCGAGAATGATTTCAATTCCTTCAGGCAGAGTCTTATCTATCGAACGGGCAAGAGGCGCGGTGCTCGATGCATGTTGGAAAGCAATCGATACTGGAGTTTCACCAGTGAATGGAGGGGTGCCAGTGAGTAGTTCAAAGAGCAGGCAACCAGTTGAGTAAATATCGCTCCGTGAATCAGCTGGTTCGCCAACTGCCTGTTCAGGTGATAGATATTGCGCAGTACCAACAACGTTCCAAGTACTTGTGAGCGTTGCACCTAAATCATCCATGGCGCGGGCGATTCCAAAGTCCATCACCTTTACATCGCCGTTATTGGTAATCATTACGTTGGCCGGTTTGATATCGCGGTGCACAATTTGTTGGCGATGAGAATATTCAAGTCCCGCAAGAATTCCTTCAGCGATTTCTAAAGCGCGCGCTAAAGGTAACTTTTCGCCTTGATGGATTAGTTCGCGCAATGTGTGGCCTGAGACTAGCTCCATCACTATGTAAGGGGCTGGCTCCTCTCCAGAGTCATAGACAGCAACAATTGCTGGGTGGTTAAGGCCGGCTGCAGCCTTCGCCTCTTTGCGAAAGCGCGCAACGAAGTTTGGATCTTTAGCTAAATCACTACGCAGAATTTTGACCGCTACTTCACGCGAAAGTCTCTGATCTTGGGCGATATAGACATCGGCCATTCCACCAGTGCCAATCATCTGCCCCAATTGGTAGCGCCCGCCAAGCAATGAATTCATCATCCGGCTGCTCCAATCATTTCAAAGGTATCTGGTTGGTTCTCTTCGACTATATCGGCAATAACGAGAGTGACGTTATCTGGTGCACCATTTATATAGGTGGCATCAACTAGAGCGGCCACAGCAGCATCCCGATCTTTGCTCTTAAGAAGC
Organism: uncultured Candidatus Planktophila sp.; assembly: GCA_964533845.1. Lineage (GTDB taxonomy): Bacteria > Actinomycetota > Actinomycetes > Nanopelagicales > Nanopelagicaceae > Planktophila. The sequence goes on along the minus strand of CAZHPQ010000013.1, from coordinate 11,744 downwards.
GATTTAATCTCTTTCTCAGTTAACACTGATGAGAGTCCATCGCTGCAGATTAAGAAACGATCACCCAGCTTCGCATCGATTACTGGAAGCGGAACTTCGATATTTCCTTCACCCATCAGCACCTGAGTAAGAACAGATCTCTGTGGGTGAGTTGCGATATCTGACTCTGAAATTGCGCCTTGGTTGAGTAACTCTTGGATGACGGTGTGGTCAACGCTTAATTGTTCAAAAGAGCTGCCTCGCAAGCGATAGGCGCGAGAATCTCCGATATGTAGGAGTGCAACTGAATTACCCCGCAAAAGTAATGAGGTAAGCGTTGTTCCCATACCTGACAAAGCTGGATTCTCTTCAACTGCGTTCTTCAGAGATTGATCTGCCTCTTGAAGCGCCTGAAGATAGAGATCGTCAGCTGATTCTTCATCTATATCTGGGTGTGTAAAGACTTGGGCAGATTGCACAAGAGTTTGGATGGCAAGTGACGATGCAACTTCACCGGCGGCATGGCCACCCATTCCGTCGGCCACAGCAATTAAATTCTTTGCAGCAAGAGCGCTATCTTCATTGCCACTTCGCACAAGGCCAACAGCTGAACGCGCAGATGTTGCGAAGTAGAAGGCGGCCATGTGGGTAAGCCTAATCTCTTTGCTACTCTCGGTCGCATGCGGATCTATGCTCATCGCGGCGCCAGCGCCGACTTCCCAGAGCTGACTTTGGCTGCCTACGAAGGCGCGGTGGCGCAAGGGGCAGATGGCTTTGAATGCGATCTGCGATTAACTAAGGATGAAGTGCCGGTGCTCTGGCATAACGCATCAATGCTCGAGCGCGCTGGCAACCCCGGTCTTATTGCTGAGATGACCTTTGCAGAAGTTTCGCGGGCCTACCCACAGATTCTTACCTTGGATGAGTTTTTAGATTTTGCAGTCAGCAAGAAGAAGGGTGTGCTTCTTGAAACAAAGCACCCCGTCATTTCTGGAAATCGTATTGAAGAAGTAATTGCACAAACTCTCGCGGCTACTTCTGGAATTGCAACCATCGATGTTTCGGTCATGTCATTTAGTTGGTTTGCAATTGAAAAGATGAAGCGTGTTGACCCAACAATTCATACAACTTTTCTGATGCGTAAACCAACCCCATGGTTTCAGGCGAAGCTATCTTCGGCTCCCGCACTTGGACCAGGGATAGATGAATTGCGCGCAGAGCCGATTAGAGCCAAGCGCATCAAGGATTTAGGGCGCTCGCTCTATGTGTGGACTGTCAATGAAGATAGCGATATCAAACTTTGCGAGAAGGTCGGCGTCGATATTCTCATCACAAATAAGCCGGCACATGCACGAGAGGTACTCAGGTATCCTTAACCAGTGAGCAACCCAGAAAGCCATACATTCGCCTATTTGGGCCCTGTTGGCACATTCACTGAAGCCGCGCTCAAGAAAATTACTTGCGATACCGATAAGAAAATTCCTTACGCAAATGTCACTGCTGCACTTGATGCGGTGCGAAAAGGCGAAGCAGATTACGCACTTGTTCCAATTGAGAACTCAGTTGAAGGTGTTGTCGCGCGCACGCTCGACGAGCTAGCAAGTGGTGATCAGCTAACAATTTGCGCCGAGGTCACCCTGCCTGTCACTTTCGCCTTTATGACAAAGCCAGGTGCCACTGCAATTAAGCGAATCGGCACACATCCACATGCAGAATCTCAATGCCGCGAATACATCGCCAAGAACTATCCCCACGCAGAAGTTGTTCCAACAGCATCAACATCTGCAGCCGCGGAAGCCGTAGCTAAGGGCGAACTCGATGCAGCGATTGCTTCAAGTACTGCAGCAGAACATTTCGGCCTCGAAATCCGCGAAAAAAATATTGGCGATAATTCAGGTGCAGTCACCCGATTTATCTGTGCCCAGAAGCCAGGTTGGATTCCAGATCCAACCGGCGACGATCGCACATCGATGGCGGTCTTTATCGATATCGACCACGCCGGTGCGCTCCTTGAAATCTTGCAGGTATTTGCCAAGAATGACGTCAACCTGACATTTATTCAGTCACGTCCAACAGGACGCGAACTTGGTCACTACCATTTCATTATTGATGTTGAGGGCCACATCAACGACGGTCCTGTAGGAAAGTCTGTTGAAGAGCTCCGCGAAATATGCGACGACATTAGATTCCTAGGTTCCTATCCCAGAGAGGTGCGCTCATGATTGATATCAAGTTTCTTCGCGATCATCCTGATGTAGTCCGGGCCTCTCAAAAGGGACGTGGCGAGAACGTTGAAGTAGTTGATCAAATAATCGCTGCCGACGAACGCAAGCGCGCCGCCCTCTCTGAATTTGAAACGCTTCGCCAAGAACAGAATGTTCTCTCTAAATCAGTGGGAGCCGCAAAAGGTGATGAAAAGACAGCGTTATTAGCTAACGCTAAAGAACTTGCCGACAAGGTAAAGGCTGCCGATGCAAAGCGCGCAGAGCTTGAAGAAGAAGCCAAGAAGTTGTTACTTCAACTTTCAAACCTGCTAGATACCGAGGCTCCAATCGGCGGGGAAGAAGATTTCGTTACCCTCGAACATATCGGTACGCCACGTGACTTTGCGAAAGATGGATTCGAACCACGTGATCACGTTGAACTCGGCAAGCTGTTAGGTGCAATCGATACTGAACGCGGCGCGAAGGTGGCCGGATCACGCTCGTACTACTTAACTGGCGTCGGTGCGCTTCTTGAATTTGCCCTGGTTAATTATGCGATTCAAAGCGCGCTTAAGAATGGATTTTCACCAGTTATTCCACCTGTGCTGGTTAACCCGGCGGCGATGGAAGGAACTGGTTTTCTTGGGCAAGCTGCTGAGAACGTATATCGCATTGAAAAAGATGATGTCTATCTAGTTGGCACATCTGAAGTTCCACTGGCTGCGATGCATATGGATGAAATCCTTCCCGCTGAAAAGCTCCCACTTCGTTATGCCGGATATTCATCATGCTTCCGCCGTGAAGCTGGTACTTACGGAAAAGACACTCGCGGAATAATTCGCGTTCATCAATTCGATAAAGTCGAAATGTTCTCATTCTGCAAGCCAGAAGAAGCGAAAGAAGAACATAAGCGCTTGCTGCAATGGGAGAAGGATTTCCTTACCGCTATGGAAATACCATTCCGAGTTATTGATGTAGCTTCAGGAGATCTGGGTTCATCTGCTGTTCGAAAGTTTGATATCGAAGCGTGGATTCCGACCCAAGGTGCCTATCGCGAAGTAACAAGTACCTCTAACTGCACCGAGTTCCAGGCTCGTAGACTCAACATTAGATATAAAGATGCAGAGGGAACGAAAGCGATAGCAACTCTCAATGGAACGCTCGTTGCTATCCCTCGCATGATTGTGGCGATTCTTGAGAATCACCAGAACGCGGATGGCACAGTAAATGTTCCAGCGGCCCTACAACCATTCCTTGGAATGAAGAAATTTGAGCTTGTGTGAGCGAAAAATTAGCACGTCGCCCAAAACTTATTGCATCAGATCTCGATGGCACCGTCGTCGCTCATTATGGATCTATTACACAGCGCACCATCGATGCATTTCGCAAAGCCCATTCTTTAGGCGTTGAAATCTATTTTGTTACTGGTCGCCCGCCGCGCTGGATGCCTGAAATCAAAGAGGCATTTGGAATCGGAAATGCAATCTGTGGCAATGGTGCGATGTTGTATGACCTACATAACGATAAAGTTCTTGAAGAATGGCTCTTGCCAGTAGATGCTCAACTAGAAGCAGTGCGCAGATTGCGTGAAGCAATTCCGCCGATTTCATTTGCAGTTGAATCACATAATTACTTCCACCGCGAAAAGATTTATATTCCACGTTGGGATGTTGGTCTCGACAACATTGGTGTAGATCTCATCGAAGAAGTGGTGACATCTCCTGCGCTTAAGTTATTGGCACGTTGTTCGCAGCAAGAGTTCTCTTCCGACGAGATGTTGGCAATTGCCAAGAAAGAACTTGAAGGCCTTGTCACTGTGACGCACTCGAACCCGGCAGATTCTCTCCTTGAAATTTCAGCTTTTGGAGTTTCAAAGGGCGCAACGCTTTCTAAGATGGCAGCGCGTCATGGGCTAGATGCTGATGATTGTGTTTCTTTTGGCGATAACCCAAATGACTTCTCGATGCTTGAATGGTGTGGGCGATCATTTGCAATGGCTGATGGACATCCAGATGGACCAAAGTATGCAAAGGGCGTTGCCGGCCCATGCGAAGAAGATGGCGTTGCAATTGTGATTGAGCAGTTGCTCGAACTTCCTGCCTAGTAAGCAGTAGCTTTTCTTGAATTTTTGCCGTGAGCCCTTTTCGGGTAACCTCTCCCACGGAGGACTCGCATAGCGGCCGAGTGCACCGGTCTTGAAAACCGGCAAGGGAAACCTTCGTGGGTTCAAATCCCACGTCCTCCGCTCTAAGAAGAGAAAACCCACCTCACATGTAGCGAGGTGGGTTTTCTCTTTCCCCAAATCTGTGGCTGACTTCATAAGCCTTATGCGGGTTACCGCCTAGCGACTTCAGGCGCGTAAGCGCACACTTCTCTCATTAGCAAAGTCCCGCTCGGGGATTTCTAGGGGAGTACATATGTCCGGAGTCTTTTCTCCAACGCGTGCGAAGATCAAAGAGCGCACGCTTCGCACAGATAAGTGGTGGCTAGAACCCGCAATTACATTTGGAGTTCTCTTTTCATTCGTTATCTATGCAACCTTCAGAGCCTTTGAAGGTGCGAACTACTACGCAGAACATTTGATCTCTCCTTTCTACTCACCATGTCTATCTGAGGCATGTGTTCCTGAAGCAACGATGTTTGGTTGGACCCCAGTAAGTGCAGAAATTTTCAACTTCGCACTTTCACCAGCTCTGATTATTTTGATCTTCCCACTCGGTTTCCGCATGACTTGCTACTACTACCGCAAGGCTTATTACCGTTCATTCTGGATGTCACCACCTGCATGTGCAGTTGCTGAACCACACAAGAAGTACACAGGCGAGACACGTGCACCACTCATTCTGCAGAATGCACACCGCTGGTTCTTCTATTTCGGTTTAATCTTTAACGTAATTCTTACCTATGACGCAATCATCTCTTTCAAAAATCCTGAAGGAGAATGGGGCCACATGAGCGTTGGTTCATTGGTCCTTGTCGTCAGCTCAACACTTCTCTGGTTCTACTCATTGTCATGTCACTCATGTCGCCACACAGTTGGAGGACGTCTCAAGCACTTCTCTAAGCACCCTGTGCGTTACAAGATCTGGTCTTGGGTATCAGTTCTTAACCACTCACACCAGAAGTTCGCCTGGTACTCACTCCTAGCTGTGGCATTTGCCGATATCTACGTTCGCCAAGTTGCTACTGGCGCCTGGACCAACTTCTACTTCTTCTAAAGGACGTTAAAGAATCATGACTCTCGAACGACACAAATACGACGTCTTAGTAATTGGCGCAGGTGGTGCTGGACTTCGCGCTGCTGTTGAAGCGCGCGAGGCAGGCTTAAGCGTTGCCATTATCTGTAAGTCACTCTTCGGCAAGGCCCACACTGTTATGGCAGAAGGTGGCGCTGCTGCATCAATGGGTAACGTCAACGATAACGATAACTGGATGGTTCACTTCCGCGACACAATGCGTGGTGGAAAGTTCCTCAATCACTATCGCATGGCAGAACTTCACGCCAAGGAAGCGCCAGATCGCATCTGGGAACTTGAAACTTGGGGCGCGCTCTTTGATCGCACTAAAGAAGGAAAGATTTCACAACGTAACTTCGGTGGACACGAATACCCACGCCTTGCTCACGTTGGTGACCGCACAGGTCTAGAACTTATCCGCACCATGCAGCAGAAGATTGTTGCACTGCAACAAGCAGATGGCCGTGAGTTCGGTGATATGGAAGCAAAGATTAAAGTCTTTGCAGAGTGCACCATTACAGAAATTTTGAAGGAGAACGGCAAAATCGCAGGTGCCTACGGGTACTGGCGTGAATCTGGCGACGAAATTCTCTTTGAAGCACCTGCAGTAGTTATTGCAACAGGTGGCGTAGGGAAAACTTTCAAGATTACTTCTAATTCTTGGGAAGGCACCGGAGACGGACATGCGCTCGCTCTTAAGGCTGGTGCAAACCTGGTTGATATGGAGTTCTTGCAGTTCCACCCAACAGGAATGGTCTGGCCTCCATCAGTGCGCGGAATTCTTGTTACCGAATCGGTTCGTGGTGAAGGTGGAATTCTTACCAATTCAGAGGGCGAACGCTTTATGTTTAAGTACATTCCAGATGTATTTAAGGATAAGTACGCAGATAACGAAGCCGAAGCTGATCGTTGGTATGAAGATCAGGACAACAATCGCCGTCCACCAGAGCTTCTTCCACGTGATGAGGTTGCTCGCGCTATTAACGCTGAAGTTAAGGCCGGTCGCGGTACTGAGCACGGGGGAGTCTTCCTCGATGTTTCTAAGCGAATTCCAGCTGAAGTCATTAAAAAGCGCCTTCCATCTATGTGGCACCAGTTCTATGAACTAGCCGGCGTAGATATCACTAAAGAAGCAATGGAAGTTGGCCCAACATGTCACTACGTAATGGGTGGCGTTGAAGTAGAGCCAGATACTGCAGCAGCTATCGGAGTCCCAGGACTATTCGCAGCTGGTGAAGTAGCAGGTGGCATGCACGGTTCAAACCGTCTTGGCGGAAACTCTCTGACAGACCTTTTGGTATTCGGTCGTCGCGCAGGTGCAGGAGCAGCAGAGTATGTAAAGGGTGCTGGAGCTAATCCGGTTTCTGATGCGACGATTAAGGCTGCTGCAGATCGCATCGAAGCCCCATTTAGTCGTCAGGGTGGAGAGAACTCATATTCACTTCATGCCGAGCTACAAGAAGTCACACACAACTTGGTCGGAATCATTCGTACACGTACTGAAATCGAAGAAGCAATCGCAAAGATTGCTGATATCCGCGCTCGCAGTAAGAACGTTGCGGTAACGGGTGGAAGAAAGTTCAACCCAGGGTTCCACTTGGCCTTCGACCTCGACAACATGTTGTTAGTTGCAGAATCAACTGCAAAGTCTGCGCTTCTTCGCGAAGAATCTCGCGGTGGTCATACACGTGATGACTTCCCGGGCATGAATAACAAGTGGCGCCAGGTCAACCACATTTCAAGTTTCGATGGAAATCAGGTAAATGTTAAGGCGCAGCCTTTGCCGATGCTTCCTAAAGAACTCTTTGACCTCTTTGACGTTCACGAACTCGAGAAGTACATGACACCGGAAGAAATTGCGAAAGGCGGTTCCAACTAATGGCACGCAAACTTAATCTTCGCATCTGGCGAGGAGACGCAAATGACGGTGGCCTTAAAGATGTTCAGGTCGATGTCAACGAAGGCGAAGTAGTCCTCGATGTAATTCACCGCGTTCAAGCCACACAGATGGGCGATCTCGCTGTCCGCTGGAACTGCAAGGCCGGTAAGTGCGGCTCTTGCTCAATGGAGATCAACGGAAAGCCACGTCTTGCTTGTATGACACAGGTTGCTTCATTTGATGAGAACGAAACCATTACTGTGACTCCGCTTCGCGCATTCCCAGTGATTAAGGATCTCGTCACAGACGTATCTTTTAATTACAAGAAGGCTATGGAAATTCCTGCCTACGAGCATCCAAAAGAGCTCGCACCAGGGGAAGCTCGTATGGAGCAGATCGATGTTGAGCGCAGCCAAGAGTTCCGTAAGTGCATTGAATGCTTCTTATGTCAGGATGTCTGTCACGTTATCCGCGACCATGAAGAGAATAAGAAGTCATTTGCAGGCCCAAGATTCTTCATTCGTATTGCAGAACTTGATATGCACCCACTTGATACCTTGAAGAACCGTAAGCGCAAGGCACAAGAAGAGCACGGCCTTGGAATGTGTAACATCACAAAGTGCTGTACTGAAGTTTGCCCAGAGCACATCAAGATCACCGATAACGCAATCATTCCTATGAAGGAGCGCGTTGTTGATATTAAGTATGACCCAGCGCGTATGTTTGCTGGAATCTTGAAGCGAGAAAAGCGCAACTAATGGGTTTGCTTATCCGCTGGGTGGTTCTCGCCTTCTCCATGTGGATTGCAACGCTGGTGGTTCCCGGAATCACTGTCGCCGGCGGCGTAACCACCTACTTATGGGTGGCGCTTCTCTTTGGGCTGATCAATAGCTTCTTCGGATCAATAATCAAAGTACTTACTTTTCCGGTTTCAATAGTCACCTTTGGCCTCTTTCTTCTCGTAGTTAACGCTGCAATGTTGTCTCTGACTGCGCGTTGGAGTGAAAAGTTAGAAGTCAATGGATTCTGGTCCGCTCTATTTGCATCTCTAATCATTAGTGTGATTACAACAATCTTTAAATCAAGTAAGAAGTTGGTTTAACGCTGAAACCGGTAGCTTTGGTTGCAGCCGGTGGTGTACTTGGTTCACTAACCCGCTGGTATTTATCGATACTTATTCCGCAGAGTGAGTGGGGAACGCTTGCAGCAAACTTTTTGGGAGTAGCTCTGGCGGTCATTTTTCTTGTCTTAATGGAGAGACGAGGGATTACAGCGTGGCGCTATTTCTTGCTTCCTGGATTTTGTGGCGGAATGACTACTTTCTCGGCAGTCACATATCAAGTGGTAGGTCCAGATAAAGCTGGATTTGGGTATCTTGCGTTGACAATCGTTGGCTCACTTGTTGTTGCCCATTTTGCGATGATTGGTTCGCGAAGACTCATCAGGGAACGTCAAGTATGAGCACGCTACTTGTAATTCTTGGTGCATCTCTTGGAGCACCTGCACGCTTTCTTGTTGATCAATACTTCAAAAAATTTACTGATAAGCCAGCAGGAACATTTGTTGTAAATATTCTTGGCTCTTTCTTGATCGGCTTAACATTTAGCGGTACTGAAAATTGGCACGATTTTCTAGCAATTGGCTTTGCTGGTGCCTTTACAACGTGGTCAACTTTCATTCTCGACCTGTATCTTGGCTATGAACTCAAGCGTTACCGCGTCGTGCTAATTAACCTATCTGCTTCAATTATTTTTGGGCTTATCGCCGCTTATGGCGGCTATCTCCTAGCGTCCTAAGATTTGTTTCATCCACTTTTCAATGTCGTCTGGATGGCGAGGAATATTCTCACTTAAGTTTCGGCAACCATCGGCAGTAACGACGACATCATCTTCGATGCGGATTCCAATGCCACGGTATTCAGGGGCAAAAAGTTCATCATCAGGCTGGATATAAAGACCTGGCTCAACAGTCAGAACCATTCCTTCGCGAAGTGGTGCATCGAGATACATCTCTTTACGCGCCTGTGCACAGTCATGAACATCAAGACCTAAGTGGTGGCTGACTCCATGAAGAGTCCAACGGCGATGTAAACCAACTTCAGGCTTGAGTGACTCTTCAGCTGAAACAGTCAGAACACCCATGTCGGCTAAACCTTTAGCTAATACTTCTTGGCAGGCCTTATTGATCTCTGAGAAGAGCACGCCCGGCTTAATTGCTGCAAAACCAGCCAACTGGGATTCATAGACCAACATATAAAGCGCGCGCTGCGCAGGTGAGAACTTTCCATCTACCGGCAGAGTTCGAGTGATATCTGCTGTGTAGAAGGATTGCATTTCAACGCCTGCATCAATAAGAACAAGTTCTCCGCGACGAACATCGCCATCGTTACGAATCCAATGCAGCACACAAGCATGGGAGCCAGCGCCCACAATGGTGTTGTAACCAAGATCGTTACCAAGGATTCGGGCGCGACCATAGAAAGCAGCATCCAAAACTCTTTCACCACGAGGAGTCTCTACTGCTGCAGGAAT
>CAZHPQ010000013.1:0-1815 GCA_964533845.1 uncultured Candidatus Planktophila sp. | reverse complement strand
CCTTGTACTCCGCTGTAGTACACATAAGCGCTATGAGGGCGATAGTTGTAATCAGTATCGTTAGCGCGAACTTTGTACCCACCAGCAGGTAAAACCAATCTAATTCCTTTAAACGCTTGGGACAAAATTTGTCTGCGAGTAAATGCATAAGTGACAACTTCGAGTGGTGGCAAATCCCCGAGGTTTGAAGGCGTCCAGCCCGACTTCATAAAGTTAGCAAATAGGTCGGAAGGCGCTTCGTCGTGGATGCGCTTTGGCTTCTCGGTTGTTACATCTGCATTCTCGTTATTCATATTTCAATCCTACGCTTATCAATCTCACATTTATAGGGTCTGCGGAGGGCAATATCCATTGGTAACCTTGCGAAATGCCCTCAATCTTTGAGACAGATGCTGCGCTAGACAAGCTTGCAGCCACCGCCATCACACAGACTAAAGAGTTGATGGCTCAATCTGAGAAGTTACGCGATCGACGCGAAAAGGCGAGCCGCAAGCGCGTTGCTCGACTCTTTAAAGACCCAAAGGCAATTGAGGCAACCATCACACTTACCGATGAAGTAATGCGAATTAGCTCTGTGCAATCTTCTTCTCGCATTTTCCGTCGCGCAGCTAAAAAAGCAAGTCTCGTTGGTTTCGGTGCAGTCAATGCGTTCGGACTTCACTTTATTGGCGTGTTGTCACGAATTGTGCCCGGACCGATTGTTGGAGTTGTACATCAAAGAGTACGTGCACTCTCTAAAGATTTAATCCTCGCCTCCGAAAGTGAGAAGCTTGCAAAACATTTAGCAAAGCGCGCTACCAAGGGAATTTCGCTCAACATCAACGTATTGGGTGAAGCGGTTCTTGGGGATCACGAGGCAGAGCAGCGTTTTCAATCAATCCTAGAAATGATGCGCCGCCCAGAAGTAAATTACATTTCAGTCAAACTCTCTTCCATCGTTGCCCAACTGATCATCATTGATGTGGATGGCTCTATTAATCGCGTCTCTGAAAAGATGCGAATTCTCTACCGCCAGGCGCAAGAACATGGCGTTTTTGTAAACCTGGATATGGAGGAGTACCGAGATCTTCCAATGACAGTTGCTGCCTTTATGCGCGTGCTTGATGAAGAGGAATTCGCTGCCATGAAGGCAGGCATTGTTCTGCAGGCCTATCTTCCCGAATCCCACCACTTCTTTGGCGAGCTCGTTAAGTGGGCAAAGGCTCGCTACGAAAAAGCTGGCGGAACAATCAAAGTGCGCTTAGTAAAGGGTGCCAACCTTGCAATGGAGCGCGCAGAAGCAGAGCTGCATGGCTGGAGCGCTGCGCCATATCGCACCAAATCAGATGTTGATGCCTCATACGTACGTTTAGTAGATGCCGCACTTCGCCCTGAGCATGCAAAAGCTGTTCGTATCGGAATTGCATCTCACAATCTCTTCCACATGACATGGGCGATTGAAGTCGCTAAATCACGTGGAGTTCTAGAACAGATCGATATTGAAATGCTAGAAGGAATGGCAAATGCTGAAGCGCTTGCCGTAACTCGCGCGGGCCAGCCAGTTCTGCTCTATGCGCCGGTAACTCGTAAAGATGATTTTGCAGCAGCGGTTGCTTATTTGGTACGCCGCCTTGATGAAAACACCTCTGATGAGAACTATTTGAAGGCTGCCTTCGACATTGCAAAGAATCCAGCAAAGTTCGCCGATCAAGAGCAGCGATTCTTAAAATCAATTGCCGAGCGCCACACAATTACTACCGAAACTCTGCGCCATGTTGAACATGGACAGTTGACGGGACTTACCTTTGAAAATGAACCTAACGCTGATCCAACGGA
>CAZHPQ010000012.1:19738-22718 GCA_964533845.1 uncultured Candidatus Planktophila sp. | reverse complement strand
TTGCCATATCTTCGAGCATCGCCTTACGACGATCTCCGAATCCTGGCGCCTTAACGGCAGCGGACGCGAAGACTCCACGCATACGGTTTACAACGAGAGTCGAGAGCGCTTCTCCTTCAATATCTTCAGCGATAATCAAGAGCGGCTTGCCTGCTTGCGAAACCTTCTCAAGGATTGGCAAGAGTTCAGCGAGCGCTGAGATCTTGTTTGAAGAGATAAGCACGTAAGCATCATCTAGGACTGCTTCCATACGGTCTTGATCTGTGACGAAGTATGGAGAGATGTAGCCCTTGTCGAATTGCATACCTTCTGTGAACTCGAGTTCGAGCGCAGTAGTTGATGCTTCTTCAACGGTGATGACGCCATCTTTGCCGACCTTATCCATCGCTTCTGCGATGAGGTCACCGATTGCGCGATCCTGAGCTGAAATGGTGGCAACGTCTGCAATCTGCGCCTTGTCCTTTACGACAGTGGCATTTTCGCGAAGGCGGTTTGAGACAGCTTCGACAGCTGCTTCGATACCCTGCTTAAGATCCATTGGCTGTGCGCCGGCTGCAAGGTTACGAAGACCTTCCTTGACCATAGCCTGAGCAAGAACTGTTGCAGTTGTAGTTCCATCGCCAGCGACATCGTTGGTCTTGGTAGCTACTTCCTTAACGAGCTGTGCGCCCATGTTTTCGACAGGATCAGAGAGTTCAATCTCTTTAGCAATTGTCACACCATCGTTAGTGATAGTTGGTGCACCAAATGACTTAGCGATAACGACGTTACGTCCCTTAGGGCCGAGCGTTACCTTGACGGTGTCAGCGAGCTGGTTGACACCGCGTTCCATTGCGCGACGAGCGTGCTCGTCGAATTCCAACATTTTGCCCATGGATTACTTCTCGATAATCGCGAGAATGTCGCGAGCAGATAGAACGAGGTATTCCTCGTTGTTGTACTTAACTTCAGTTCCGCCGTACTTGCTGTAGAGAACGACATCGCCGACCTTTACATCCATTGGTACGCGAGCGCCGTCATCGAAACGACCTGGGCCTACGGCAACAACTGTGCCTTCCTGTGGCTTCTCTTTCGCGGTATCTGGGATGACAAGACCGGATGCTGTTGTTGTCTCGGCTTCATTTGCCTTGACAACGATGCGATCTTCGAGCGGCTTAATGGCTACTGCCATGGTTGTACTCCTTTAGCTATTTTTCGTTTGGTGTAAATCCACTTTGGTGGGGGCTCACCTGCATTAGCAGTGTCGACCCTAGAGTGCTAACGCCAAGCCTATGGGGGGTTATTCCCGCAGACAAATCGAATCTGGGGGCTAATCCAGGGGCTAGAGGCTGACCTGTTCCACCGGCAGGCTGGAATCAGCATCGAAGGCGCCCCGTGTGGCGGGCTTTCCGGCGCTGAGCATCAGGCTGCCCAGGGCTGCGACCATCGCCCCGTTATCGGTACAGAGATCCGCTTTCGGAATTCGCAGTTCGATCCCTGCCTTGGCGCATCGCTCGGTGGCCACGGCGCGCAGCCTGGAGTTGGCAGCAACTCCCCCTGCGATGACAAGTGAATCGATACCTGTTGCCTTACATGCAGCAAGCGACTTAAGTAGCAAGACATCAACGATGGCTTCTTGGAATGATGCAGCAACATCGGCGCGCACATATTTAGGCGTGCTCTCTAGATAACGAGCAACGGCTGTCTTTAACCCTGAGAAAGAGAAATCGTAGGGACGCGTTGCCCAATCGTTTGATGTTGTTAACCCTCGTGGAAAATCAATCGCGCTCACAGATCCATCTTTTGCATCGCGATCAATAGCAGGACCACCAGGAAAACCAAGTTGCAGAATGCGAGCAATTTTATCGAAGGCTTCACCAGCTGCATCATCCATCGTTGCACCTAGCTTTGTAATTGATCCGGTGATGTCATTTACCTGCAGCAGTGATGAGTGCCCTCCGCTGACAAGGAGAGCGATAGTAGGACGAGTAGGTTGATCGTGAGTTAAGTAATCAACTGAAATGTGGGCCGCAAGATGGTTAACACCATAGAGCGGACGACCCAAGCCTTGCGCTAGCCCGCTAGCAGATGCAACTCCGACAAGGAGCGCGCCAACTAATCCAGGGCCGGCCGTAACAGCAACAGCATCGATATCGCGGAGTGAAATCTGAGATTCAGCAACTGCTCGTTCAATCGCAGGCAACATCGCTTCTAAGTGAGCACGGGATGCGATTTCAGGAACAACTCCCCCGAAGCGCGCATGCTCATCAACGCTCGATGCGATGACGTTGGCAAGCAAGGTGCGCCCACGCACAATGCCTATTGCAGTTTCATCACATGAAGTCTCGATGCCTAGAACTATTGGTTGCATTAGTTGAAGTCCTTACGCATCACAAAGGCATCTTGGCCAGGGCCGTAGTAATCCATCCGCACTGAAATCTTCATATATCCCAGGCTCGTATAGAGCTCAATGGCTGCGCTATTGCTCTGCTCTACTTCAAGCATCATGGCACTTGCCCCACGTTCTTTCGACCACTGCTCGATCTGGCGCATAAATTCGCGGGCAATTCCTTGGCGGCGAAAATCCGGAAGGACTGCCACTGTAAGAATGTCGGCTTCAACGCCAGGGGCTGGTAGAAAGACTCCGCAATAACCAACAATTTTGTTTCCAGACTCTGCAACTGACATATAACGAGTAGTTGGAATGCCGGCAAACTCTTCTTTAAATTGTGAAGTGCTCCATGGAGAATATGGGAAGAGCTCTTTCTCATATGTTGCTAGTACTGGGATATCTAGCGCAATGGGCTGGCGATAGGTAATCATGAGCGCTCCGCTGTAGGAACCGCATCCGGCCTACGTAAATACATAGGCTCAGTCACATTCTGAGTAGCTGCCAGTGCAACCAACTTCTTCATATCTGGATATACGCCAAAGATAAATCCATCGACTTGATCTGGTTTGCTCACATGAGGGCCATCGACTCGTGTGCCATTTTCATAGC
>CAZHPQ010000012.1:15489-19638 GCA_964533845.1 uncultured Candidatus Planktophila sp. | reverse complement strand
GACTGCAATCGCATCGAGTGAACAGACTCCAACGACCGGAATATCGCGAGCAAGTGCAAAAGTATGGGCAAATGAAATACCTACTCGAAGTCCAGTAAACGGACCTGGCCCCATACCAACCACAACCTGATTAACGGGAGCACATGTTTTCAACGCTTTTGCCACCAGTTCAGAGAGGGCGCGACCATGGTCGGTTGCGCCTTCATGAAACTCTTCAAAAGTTACGTGGCCACCTTCAATAATTCCGACAATGGTGCGCGAAGTTGATGTATCGATTGCTAGCGAGATACTCATAGCGATAGTCCTTCCCAGCGGGCGCCAACTGTCTTGATGGCTACCTCACGAACTTCGTCGCTACGATCGATAGTGATTTCAAGTCGCTCTTCGCTCAAGCGAGCAGATTCTGCGCCTCCCCATTCAATAACAGTGACCGCGCTTTCACGAGGTGAATCTAAATCAAGATCATCGAGGAAAGCTGCTGCGTTGCCGCCCTCGAGTAAGCGATAGGCATCAACATGAATCAGCGGCAGTGGCCCTTTATGGATGCGGGCGATAACAAAGGTAGGAGATGTAACGTCACTAATGCCGAGCGCTTCACCGATTCCTTGGACTAGAACTGTTTTACCAGCACCCAGTGGGCCGTTAAGAAGGATGAGATCGCCAGCCTTGCACTGTTTTCCAATACGCACTCCAAGTGCGTGCATCTGGTCGGCTGTAGCAATCTTCACTCATGAAGGATAGTTGAAGAAAAGAAGAAGGGCCCCGGTCTCCCGAGGCCCTTCTTGATGACTTACTGATTAGAAGTTGTACTTCAAATCAGCTGGTCGATAATCGATATCACCGTTGAGGTACGGAACCTTCGTTGCGATGTATTCAACATACTTCGCTGTTGGAACCTTTCCAGAACGTGCAGCCACTGCGAGCATATCTACCCATGCCTTGGTCTGCTTCTTTGTGAAGGCCTGGTGGCCAACACCTGATGGAGATCCTGGACCTGTGAGGTCTGGAAGTCCTGCAGGAGTGAACTTGGTGTAAGTCTCTGGAGTCATTGCATAGAGAGCAAGTGTGTTCCAGATTGGCTTAGGACCCTTCTTGGAAGCTTCCCACTTAGCAAGTTCTGCTTCATAGACTTCACGCTTCTTATCTACATAACGAGATGTATTGCCTGAGAAGACAAGACGATCTGCTTCGTTAGCGATCAGAATCGTTGGGTGCTTTGAAGTAAATGTTGACTTATCCAACGCCTTGAACTTAGCGATTGCATCAGCGTTACCTGTTACGCGTGGAGCAGCTGAAAGCACACCGAGCATGCCAGCAATTGCTTCATCTCCAGATAGACCGAGGTTGTAGCGACCTGAATCAGCTTCATCGAGAAGTGATGCCCAGTTTGTCTGGGTGTTGTCGTAGAAACCAGGACCTGTGATTTCAGAGATTGATTGTCCGGCTAGAACACCAGTTGCAACTGCTTCTCCGAGGTTCTGCAAGACCGCAACTGTTGCATTGATGCTGCCTTCTGGAATCACTGCAGATGTTGAAACTGCATCCATGTGTGTGCTCTTGGTTGGAACTCCTGTGAGAAGACCAGTCAAGAGAAGAGCTGAACGCTGTGGAATTCCAGAACCCTTAAGCGCTGCAGGGAATTCAAGTCCTGGAGCACCAAGGTTGACCTGCCACGCACGTAGGAGCGCTACTACCTTGAGTAGTTCAGCAACTGATGCTTGGTGTCCAGGAACGCCCTTAACACCAAATGCTGCGCAACCCTTAATTGTTGGATCTGCAAAGACGCTCAAGATATACATGATGTCGCAAGCAGATTGGATTGAGTTAGCAATCGATGGCGTTGTTCCTGCCATGATGCCAACTGCGTCGGCATAAGTTGGATACTTCTCAACAAATGGCGTGATGATTGATCCAGCCTGAGATGATCCGTAGACAACCTTCTTCTGAATACGTGGGTACTTAGCCATTGCAATGTCAATGACTTCCTTAAGCATCTCAACGCGGAAGGTGTTGTTCCATCCACGTAGACCCTTAACAGTTCCGTCGTATGCAGCTACACCATAACCTGCAAGCATCATCTCTTTAGTGATGTCCTTGTTGGTGATCTGGTTGCCGGGGGTGATTTCTTCTACTCCCTTAGGAACAGCTGAAACACCTGGGTATGTTGGGCGGAAACCATGCTCCCAGAAGAACATGACGCCTCTGAAGTTAGCAGGCATCTTAAATACATAGCCTGCGCCATTTGCAAGTGTTCCAGTACAGGTTTCAACTCCTGCAGCTGTTGCACATTTTGGCGTTGCATTTGCAGTTGGAGCCGTTGTGATGCCAAGTGTGACAACCAGAGCCGCAGCGCCGAGTGTTGCGATTGATTTACGCATTCTGCTGATTTTCATTCGATTAACCAACCTTTGGTAGAGCATCGGCTGCGATTGCAGGACGTGTGTACTTGAGTTCAGTTACTGGGCCCTTTGCAGAGTCAGTTGTCCAAACCTTGCGTGGAGAATCCACTGGCTTAAGTGTTGTTGTTGCATCGTATTGGCCAATCCAGAAACCAGTGAAAGCTTCGTGAGTCTTTGCACCGTAACCAAGTGGTGAAAGAGCTGCGCTGCTTAACTTCGCTGCATTGTTCTTTACGTAGCTGATGATTCCTGGGCGAGTGAGATTCTTTCCGGCTCCAAGAAGAGCAGAAGTTGTGAGGTAACCAATGTTCATGCCTTGCAGAACGTTGTTATCCCAGCGCTTATCTGGACCCTTATTAAATTCATCATTGATCTTCTTAAATGCCTTGACGAACTCATCATCAGCTTCTCCAGGTGATGGAGCATGTGATGCTGAGATTGTGCCGGCAAGAAGGGCTGCAGATACTGCAGGAGCGATTCCGCGAGCGCCGAGGATTGTCTGGAAGGTAGTTGCATCTGCACCTACTGAGATAACAATCCACTTAGCTGGCTTGTAGCCAATCTTGTTTGCTGAGGCCACTGCTGCTGCGAATGCCGAAGCTACGGCTCCAACGACAACTACATCAACGTTGTTGTCCTTAAGCTGCTGCATCTGCGCATCAAGACCGCTGCCTTGTGTACCAGCAATAAATGTTGCTGCGGTCTTCTTAGGAGTGAAGGTCACTCCAGCTGTTGCAAGACCTTCAACTGTGTTACGGCCAAAGTCATCTGTCTGGTAGACGATTCCGACTGTGTTCTTGGCAAAGTTTTCCTTGATGTACTTACCAAGGATCTTTGCTTCAACGATGTAGGTACCGAGACCACCAAAGGTTGTTGGGTACTTCTTTGGATCGGTGTAGAAACCGCTGTATCCGCTGTTAACGAAAAGATCAGGAATTCCACGACGGTTAATATCTCTAATAACTGAGATGTGTGTCTGGGTTCCGATTGATCCGACCATCGCAAAGACTTTATCTTTGTTAATCAGTGCAGATGCAGTAGAAACTGTAAGACCTGCACGGTAGGCATCATCTTTAACTACCAACTTGATGTTGCGTCCGTGCACTCCACCCTTTGAATTGACATAATCAAAGTAGGCGCGCATTGCGTCATCTACCTTGTTATAGCCAGGGCTGGCCGGTCCCGTTTGTGGGAGTTGCATACCTAAAACAATTTCAGTGTCACTAACACCGGGTGTGCTCGCACCTTGTGCTGGTACAGCTGTAAACGCCATGGCGCCCGCAAGTACTGCAGCAACGGAGGCGACTAGCCCGCGTGATGGTTTAGACAGAGATGCACGATTTCTCACTACATTCACTCTTTCTCTTTTGTCAGTTTTCGCAGCCACGCCTTTCGACCCGTCTGCCACTAGCCCTGACTGGGCTAGAACGGTGCCACTTTAACTGAAGGTGAAGTCAAAGTGAATAAAGGAAAGGCAAACGCGCTCAAATCACAAGCGGGGGTTACTGGTTAACCGCGTTGAAACGGGGATTTATAACGTTTATTTATGCTTATGGTGGTGCCCGCCCGCCACACCTGCTGGGTTGATAACCACGGTCAGGATAAGCAGGAGGCTGGAAATCAGAGCTGGCATGAAGTTGGAGACCTGCTCGCTTAGCTCAAAGTTGCGAAGAACTAGATCAATCCAGTCTGGCAAGAAGACCACAATTACTGTTCCGATAAAGGCTCCAAAGATGCTGCGGATTCCACC
>CAZHPQ010000012.1:0-15389 GCA_964533845.1 uncultured Candidatus Planktophila sp. | reverse complement strand
GCGGCAAATGGAAGAACTACATATAACTGCCACTCTTCATATGTTGGATCGCCAAAGAGGCTAATGAACCAAGAAGGTGGATAACCAACATCTACTGGAAGTCCTTCATCGCCCTTGAAGACAGACATAAAGCGATTAGCAATTGTTGGGATTGCAAGTGCAATCACCAGTGTTGTTCCTGCCAGGTATGGACCGGAAAGTCGTGCAGCAGCTATTCCAAGGAGAGCGCCTGCAATACCTGCACCAATAATGGAAGCTGGCACGGCAATCCATAATGAAATGGAGTAGTTGGTCATCAGCAGAGCGGTTGTATAACCACCGACTGCCATGAGTGCGCCTTGACCCAGAGATATCTGACCTGAAATACCGGTCAAGATAGTGACCGAGAGAACGCCAATAAAGTAGATCAATACAACTGCAAGTTGTGCTTGGTTATATGGCTCAAAAGTTGAACCGATAGCAAGAATCGCGATGATGAAGAAGATGGTTCGGCGCAAGCTGCGGCGAATAATGGATGGGTTCTTGGCGCTGCTAGACACGTCGTGAATCCTTTCCACCCAATATTCCTCGCGGCTTAACGATTAGGACAATCAGAAGAACAGCCAGAATTGAAAGGAAGACATCTTCTGGAGATAGATAGAAGGTGACAAAGGAAATTACGAGCCCAACTATGAATCCACCAAGTACCGCGCCCGCTGGGCTATCAAGTCCACCAACAACTGCTGCCGTAAAGCCAATAATCAAAACGAGATCTAAGGTATTTGGAGAAAGGTTTGAAGTTGGCGTAATCAATAGCCCGGCAAGAGATGATGCAGCGCCTGAAATCGCCCAGCTTAAAGTGCGGGTGAAGTTTGTTCTGATTCCGCTCAAGCGAGCCACTTCTTGATTGAGTGCGGTCGCGCGCATTGCTAGGCCCACACCAGTCTTCTTAAAGAAGAGCGTGGTAATAGTTAAGGTGACAAAAACGATCGAGATAACAAAGACGTCAAATGAAGTAAATGGCATCACGCTCCCTGCGATCGTGAATCCTTCTTGCGCTGCAGGTGCTGGGAATCCTCGCTCTTCAGCGGCCCAGATAATTCCAGCAAGTGCTTGCAGAACTCCCAAGATTCCAAGGGAGGCAATAACAGGAACGGCGGCGCGCATTGATTCGCTGCTGAGAAGTTCAGTCTTTTTCTTATTTGAGAGTGGGCGCATCACAAAGAAATCTAAAAGTGCACCGAGCGCAGCACCAGCGAAGAGTGCAACAAAGAAGCCAACCCAATATGAATTTCCGTTTTGGATTAAGGTCGAAGCGATATAGGTACTAAACATCGCTTGCCCCATCTGAGCAAAGTTAACGACGCCGGCACCGCGCCAGACAATGACAAGTCCAAGTGCAACCAATGCATAAATAGCTCCACGTGAAGTTCCTGAAAATAGGGCTGCTAGAAAAGTATCCATTAGTACCCCAAATATGCAGCGCGAAGAGTGGCGTCAGCTTTGAGTTCTGCTGCTGGTCTATCGGCTACAACCTTTCCGAGAGCTAAGAGAATGCCATGATCTGCAACGCCCAAGGCGGTATTGGCATTCTGCTCGACCAATAAAACTGTCAGACCTGTTGTGCGACATAAGATGTTTACAGAGTCAATAATCTGCTCAACAACAAGCGGAGCCAATCCAAGAGAAGGTTCATCGAGTAGCAAAAGCTTTGGACGAGACACGAGCGCGCGGCTAATTGCCAGCATCTGGCGTTCACCACCTGAAAGAGTTCCGGCTAATTGTTTGCGACGTTCTTGCAATCGAGGAAAGAGCTGATACATCTCTTCAAGAGATGCTGTTACATCGTTCTTATCAATTCTGCGGCGAAAGAGTGAGCCCATATTGATATTTTCTTCAACGCTCAACTCTGAGATGACTGCGTGGCCTTCAGGAACATGTGCAATTCCAGCGCGGACAATATCTTCAGGTTTACGACCAACAATGGATTGGCCTTCCCATGTAATCGATCCTGATGCCGGGCTTTCAAGTCCAGAGATGGTGCGCAATAAGGTGCTCTTGCCAGCGCCATTTGCTCCGATGACAGTTGTAATCTTGGATTGTTGCGCAGCCATCGAGACGTTATCGAGTGCAATCACTGAGCCAAATGAAGTTGTTAGGTTCTCAATCTTTAACATCAAGAACCACCTAACTGATCGTTGCCGCTCTGGCTAGATGTTCCTAGGTAGGCAGCAAGAACTGCTGGGTCACGTTTTACGGTGTCGAAGGAGCCGCTGGCAATTACTTTGCCAAAGTTAAGGACATAGACCTGATCAGAGATCTGACCAATAAAGTCAACATGGTGCTCGACGATAATGATGGAGCAACGCTGCTTTAACTGTTGCAAGAGAGATGCAAACTTATCGATGTCATCTTGACCAAGACCAGCTGCTGGTTCGTCAAGTAACAAGATGGAAGGTTGCAGAACTAAAGCGCGCGCAATCGAGACTCGCTTTGTCTCTGGGTAGGTAAGTTCTGATGGGCTCTTATCTGCCAGCGCTAACGCGCCAGCCCAGGCAAGTGCATCCTCAGCGCGACGACGGAGTTTCTTCTCTGCTTGTCCAGATAGACCGAACAGATCTTTAAAGAAGTTACTTCCACTTTCAATATTTGCACCCATCATGACATTTTCAACAACGGAGAGTCCGCTAAAGAGACCAACTCCTTGCAACGTTCTTGAAATTCCGTAACCAGCTAAGTCATAGCTTTTAGGCCAAGAAACTTTCTTGCCATGAATAGATATCTCACCTGTTGTTACCGGCACTAGCCCTGAGATGGAGTTAAAGATGGTGGTCTTTCCTGCGCCATTTGGTCCAATCAAACCAACAATGGAATTGCTTGGCACATCTAGATAGACATCATCGAGTGCGACTAGGCCACCAAATTTTACGGTCAGGTGCGAGATCGACAGAGTTGAATTTGTAGTCATCGCACACCCTTTCGCTCTTGTAACTTCATCTCAGTAGATATGAGGCGAGTAGATTCTAGGCACCCGCGGCCCAATTCGTGTGACAATCTCATAATTAATTGACTGCGACGCAGCTCCCCAATCATCGGCGGTGTATTCGCCATGCGAGCCATTACCGAAAATCGTTACCCAATCACCCGATTGCGCCTTTGATTCCGGGCCTAAATCAACGACAAATTGATCCATGGAAACGCGTCCGATGATTGGCGCGCGCTTTCCGTTATGCCACACACCAGCGCCGCGAGCGATGCGCGGAATACCGTCGGCATACCCCATTGTGACAACTCCAAGGCGAGTATCAGATGTAGTTGATTCGGTAGCTCCGTAACCAACTGGAGTTCCGGCAGGGACATCTTTTACTAAATACAAGGCGGCTCTTAACTGCATCGCAGGTCGCAGCTTAAGTGCGCTTGAACTACCAAGAGTTTGCACATCAGGCGAAAGTCCATACATTGCAATTCCGGTACGCACCATGTCGAAAGCGGCGGCGTTATTTTTTAGCGTTGCAGCCGAGTTGGAAAGATGTTTAATCAGATGAGAAAAACCAAGCGTTTCTAACTTTGTCACCATCTCGGTAAATCGCACCATCTGATCCAGATTCTGTTTCTCATCTGGTTCGTCTGCGCGAGCAAAGTGCGAGAAGATTCCAACGATCTCAACATTTTTTACGTGCTCTGAATTAAGTTGATCCCATTCAGCTAAGAAACCACCGCGGGTCATTCCGGTATCAACTTCTAGATGTACGCGAGCCTTCTTCTGAAGATTTCGTGAAGCCAATGAAATCTCAGAGAGCGCCTTAAGCGAAGCTGCGGCGATATCGATATCGCGTGATATCGCCTCTGAAAAATCAGAGCCAGGTTGCACGAGCCATGCCAATATCGGAGCAGTGATTCCTGCTTCACGTAGAGCAATTGCTTCTTCAAGAAGTGCGACTCCCAGATAATCAGCTCCTGCAGAGATGGCTGCTTGTGCAACTGGCACAAGTCCGTGGCCATAGGCATCGGCCTTAACCACGGCGAGCAATTTTGTGCCAGAAGTCTTCTTTAATAGCTCAACGTTAAATTTTATGGCGCTGATATCAACAATCGCTTCTGCTCTCATCGCTCAATCACCACCATCGCTGAGGCGATTCCAGCATCATGCGAAAGCGAAAGGTGCACAGATGCGCCATCAACCAGATCTGCTATCTGGCCACGGAAGAGGAAATCTGGCTTGCCGTTTTCATGGTTAATTACTTCAGCATCATGCCAATTCAATCCGTGTTCTGGGCTGAGAGCTTTATAGAGCGCCTCTTTAGCGGCGAAGCGGGCAGCTAGAGATTGCACTGGTTTTTCTCGCTCTGATTCTGTAAAGAGTTTTTCGCGTAGCGATGGAGTGCGCTCAAGGGATTCTTGGAATCTAGCAATATCCACGACATCAATGCCGATTCCATCAATCATGGCGGGGAGTCTATTAGTGGTTAGTGGAGTTGGCTATCAGATGGGAAGAAGCGATCTATCGCAATGATAAGCACGAGTAACGCTCCCCCAAGAAGCAAGCCACCAAAGAGGTCAGAGAACCAGTGAGTATTACGCACAAGAGATACGACGCAAACAGTGAGAGCTAGGAGGCCAACTGCAGCGCTAGCCAAACGACCGCGATAACGATCAACATGCGCATAGCGATAGATGAGATAGGCGATGATTCCCCAAATCAATATGGCATTAGATGCGTGGCCACTTGGATAAGACATTCCACCTGCATGCAATAAATCAAAACCTTCGCGTGGCTTGGTTCTGCCTAGCGCATACTTAAATGAACCCACGACAACATTGAGTGAGATGAAAGCAAGAAGCCCTAAGTTAAAGGGACGGTAGGTTTTAAATCGCTTTGCAATAAAGATAGCCACAATCAGAAGCGCGATTCCTGAAACGCTACGAAGCCCAAGGTCGTCGAGCCTTCTGATGACGAAGTTGGAAATACCGGTAAAGCGAGGTCGATCTAAATCATTGAAATAACGATCAATTTCGATGAAAGGCCCATTGGTTAATACTTGCAAGGTCACGAAGAGATATCCCGCAAAGAGACCAGCAGACCACTTCAGCGCTCTGCGCATCTGGCGATGGCGTTGATCTAGAACAGTCTGCATAAAGAGAAATTACTCGACGGTGACTGACTTCGCCAAATTGCGTGGTTGATCGACATCGGTTCCGCGGGCTACTGCGATTTCATAGGCAAATACTTGTAGCGGAATAGTTGCCAGCACTGGCTGGAAAAGTGGAGAAGCCACTGGAATACGGATGATGTGCTCTGCTCCAACAACTTCTGCACCTTCTGCAGCGATGACAATAACGCGCGCTCCACGAGCTTTGACTTCTTGAATATTGCTCAACATCTTCTCATCAAGTTGATGTTCATCAGCAGTTGGCAAGATTGCGATCACTGCTGTTCCTTCTTCGATAAGAGCAATAGGGCCGTGCTTGAGCTCGCCGCCAGCAAATCCTTCGGCGTGGATATAGGCAAGTTCCTTCAACTTAAGTGCGCCTTCGAGCGCTATCGGAAATTCGATACCGCGGCCCAGGAAGAGAACTGTGTTATTGGTGGCAAATTTTCGCGTGAGTTCACGCAGCGGTTCGATGGTTTCAAGTATCTGTTCGACTTTGCCCGGTAGCTCAAGCATCTCTTGATATAGCCCACGAACTTCTTGCTCGCTGAGTTCGCCGCGAACCTGCGCCAGCTTTAATCCGATGAGATAGACCGCAACAATTTGGGTGACAAAGGCTTTCGTGGATGCAACTGCAATTTCAGGGCCAGCGTGTGTGTAAAGAACAGCATCTGACTCTCGTGGGATCGTCGATGAGTTGGTGTTACAGACAGCTAAGACTCGGGCTCCTGCAGCCTTTGCATGTCGTACCGCCATCAAAAGATCCATAGTTTCACCTGATTGCGAGATAGCAATTACAAGAGAATCTTTATCAACAATCGGATCGCGGTAACGGTACTCAGATGCAATCTCTACATCGACAGGAATCTTTGCCCATTTTTCGATGGCATATTTGGCAACCATGCCTGCGTGATAGGCGGTGCCGCAAGCAATCACTGAAATACGACGAATCTTCTTAATCTCATCATCTGTCATATGAAGTTCATCAAGCTGAACCTGGTTGTTATCGCTGAGGCGACCAATCAACGTATCTGCAATCGCTTTCGGTTGATCAAAAATCTCTTTCAGCATGAAATGGGCAAAGCCACCCTTCTGGGCAGCCTCTTTATCCCAGGTAATCTCGTATTCGCGCAGATGCAGCTTCTTGCCCGTTAAATCGGTAATCTCAATCGATTCAGGGGTAATTGTGACAACTTCATCTTGGCCTAGTTCAACAGCTCGCTTGGTGTAATCGATAAAGGCTGCCACATCTGATGCCAAAAAGTTTTCTCCATCGCCGATACCTGCAACGAGTGGTGAATTGCGACGAACACCGACAATTGTTTGAGGGCTATCCGCGTGAATTGCAAGGAGTGTGAATGAGCCTCGTAGTTGAGCTACAGCAGCGCGCATCGCAGCGGCAAGATCTCCGCCATGTTCTTTCCGTAAATCAGAGAGCAGGTGCGCAACTGATTCGGTATCTGTCTCGGAGGAGAAGGTGTGTCCACGCTTTTCTAAGAGCGCCTTGAGCTCGGTGTAATTTTCAATGATGCCGTTGTGAATAACTGCCAACTTTCCTTCATTATCTAAATGAGGGTGTGCGTTGCGATCGGTAGGCCCTCCGTGAGTTGCCCAGCGAGTGTGGCCAATACCTGAATGCACAGTTGGCAGATTTGCTGGAAGCGCAGCTTCTAAGTTAGCGAGTTTGCCGGCACGTTTTTCAACGAAAAGTGAGTTATTGGTGCCAAGTGCGATACCTGCTGAGTCATAACCGCGATACTCAAGGCGGCGCAGACCTTCGACGATGGGTGTAAATGCAGATTGTGGTCCGGTGTAACCCACGATTCCGCACACGAATTAGATCTCCAGTTCTGCTTTCACAGTTGCAGCAAGCGAGGCTGCAATCTCTTGTGCAAGGTTATCACTCGAGGCCTCTACCATCACGCGAATCAACGGTTCAGTACCTGATGCGCGCAGTAAAACTCGTCCAGAATCTGCCAAAGTTGCTTCTGCCTTCGCAACAGCGGCAGCAATCACCTGCGAATCTTTCAACTTATCTTTTGCAACGTTTGGAACATTAATGAGCACTTGTGGGAAGCGCTTCATCGAAGCTGCCAAATCGGCAAGTGGTTTTTGAGTGCGCACTACTTCTTGAGCTAATTGCAACGCCGTCAAAATTCCATCGCCTGTGTTGGCAAATTCGCGCATAATCAGATGGCCTGACTGTTCGCCACCCAATGAATAATCGCCTTCAAGCATCTTCTCGAGCACGTAGCGATCACCGACTGCAGTTGAGATGACCTGGATATCTGCCTCTTTCATGGCGTGCATAAAACCAAGGTTGCTCATCACTGTGCCAACGATTGTGTTGGAGTTAAGAGCGCCACGCGCTTTAAAGCCGCGAGCCAAAATTGTCATAATGGCATCGCCATCAATGACCTTTCCCTGTGCATCTACTGCCAAGCAACGATCGGCATCGCCATCATGGGCAATTCCAAAATCTGCTTTCTCTGCAACGACGCGCGCCTGTAAATCTGCTAAATGAGTGGAACCGCAGTTCTCGTTAATATTCCAGCCATCGGGTGTGCGATGAATTGCTACAACTGTTGCTCCCGCTTTTTCATAGGCTATGGGCGCCACATGCGATGAAGCGCCATTTGCACAGTCGACCACAATCTTGAGGCCATTCAATGGCGTTGTGACAGATGCTAAAAGATGGTTGAGATAGCGATCTTGCGCTGTTGCATCGAAGGCAATTCGCCCGACATTTCGACCTGTTGGACGCACCCATGGCTCGCCCATGCGCTTCTCAATCGCAGCTTCGATGGCATCATCTAACTTGCCACCGCCGCGCGAGAATAACTTAATGCCGTTATCTGGCATTGGGTTGTGTGAGGCAGAGATCATGACACCAAGATCTGCACCAGATTCGCCAACGAGATATGCAATTGCCGGAGTCGGTAGAACTCCAACGCGATAGACATCAACGCCTGCACTTGCCAGCCCTGCCGCAACTGCCGCTTCTAGGAATTCTCCGGATGCACGGGAATCTTGCCCGATAATCGCACTTGGACGCCGGCCCTTATTGGAAGAGGTTTCAACGAGAATGTGCGCTGCAGCCACTGCAACATCAACTGCGATTTCAGCTGTGAGAGTCTCGCCGTTTGCTAAACCACGAATCCCGTCTGTTCCAAAGAGAGCCATCAATAACTCCTCTTTACTGCAGGAACAAACGGGATATCGAGATAAAAAATATTAACGCTTTGAGTATTGTGAACGCTTACGAGCCTTCTTGAGACCGTACTTCTTGCGTTCGATAACACGTGCATCGCGCTTGAGGAAGCCAGCCTTCTTAAGAGCTGGACGGTTAGCCTCTGTATCAATTTCATTGAGGGAACGTGCAACGCCTAGACGAAGCGCTCCTGCTTGACCTGAAACTCCGCCACCATTGATACGTGCGAAGACATCGTATGTACCTTCAGCACCAACTGTGCGAAATGGCTCAGAGACGAGCTGCTGGTGAACCTTATTTGGGAAGTAAGCCTCGAGAGTCTTGCCGTTAACAACCCAACGACCTGTACCTGGAACAAGACGTACGCGCGCTACTGCTTCCTTGCGACGGCCAGTGCCTGCACCTGGGGCGGTGATCGCCTTGCGGTTAGTTGCAGCTGCTGGAGTTGAAGAAGAGTAAGAAGTAGGAACTTCGTCTTCGAGTTCTAGCTCGTTGAAAGTTGTATCTGACATATTCTGCTTATCCCTTACTTCGCTACTTGAGAAACTTGGTTAAATACATATGGTGTTGGAGCTTGAGCAGCATGTGGATGCTCTGGACCTGCGTAGACCTTGAGCTTTGATGCAACCTGCGCACCAAGACGGTTCTTAGGAAGCATTCCCTTGATCGCCTTTTCTACAGCGCGTGTTGGGTGCTTCTCAATGAGTTCGCCGTAAACAGTCGATGTAAGACCGCCTGGGAAACCTGAGTGGTGGTGAGCAAACTTTGTTGTTGCCTTATTTCCTGAGAGAGCAATCTTTTCGGCGTTGATGACGATGACGAAGTCACCCATATCCATGTGTGGAGCAAAGGTTGCCTTGTGCTTACCGCGAAGAAGAACAGCAGCATGGGTTGCTAGACGACCGAGCACAACATCTTGTGCATCGATGACGTGCCATTTACGGACTACGTCTCCGGCCTTAGGGCTATATGTACGCATGCTTTACTACCTTCTTCTTCTCGTTTATATGCTGTGAACTTCAGGCGCCGCGTTTGGCGCAGGGGATGAACTTTACCTTTCATGCGGGGGGTGGGTCAAAATGGCCTCAAACCCCCGCGTAAATGCTGGCCTAGAAATCGAAGACGGGCTGAGGGCTTTCATAGACGCGACCATCTGCCCCAAAGACCAAGAATCGATTAAATCCACGAGTAAACCATCGGTCGTGGGTCACTGTCAGAACTGTGCCTTCATATTGATCGAGAGCATGTTCAAGAGATTCAGCGCTCGCTAAATCTAAGTTATCTGTTGGTTCATCGAGAAGCAGAAGTGTGGAGCCACTGAGTTCAAGGAGAAGAATCTGGAATCGAGCTTGTTGTCCACCAGATAAAGATGTGAATTTCTGCTCTGCTTGTTTATCAATTTCATATTTGCGCAGAACGCTTTTGGCTGGACCTAGCTGCAGTGAATAGGTCTCCCAGAGAATCTCTAAGAGAGTTTTGCCTTCAAACTCTGGATGTGAGTGCGTCTGGGCGAAGTAACCGATCTCAACTCGCGCACCAACTTTAAAGTTGCCGGTGTACTCAAGGGAAGTATCTCCAGAAATCATACGGAAGAAGTGCGACTTGCCTGTGCCATTCTTTCCTAAGATAGCGATTCGATCCCCAAAGAAAACTTCAAAATCAAAAGGTTGAGTTAAGAACTCACCTGAACCGTTCTTTATCGCAACCTGCTCAAAGGTCAGCGCACGTAGACCAGTACGTCCACCTCGAAGGCCAACTTTGACATCTTGTTCAAGTGGTGGCGCTTCAGGAGCTCCCGCCTCTTCAAATTTACGTAAGCGCGTCTGCATCGCGTGATACTTACTAGCCATGTCCGGAGAACTCGCTGCTTGAACCTGCAATGTACGAACTAAATCTTTCAACCTCTGATGTTCTTGCTCCCAGCGCAGCAGTAGCTCGGCAAAGCGAGCATTTCGTGCACGACGAGCTTCATGCCATGTATCAAACTTGCCGCCGTGTACCCATGCGGTATTTCCATTAACACCCTGTTCGAGCGCAACGATTCGAGTTGCGGTGTTCTGCAATAGTTCGCGATCGTGGCTCACAAAGAGGACAGATTTTTTGGTCTCAGAGACAACTTTTTCAAGCCATCGCTTAGATGGAACATCAAGATAGTTATCTGGCTCATCAAGCAGAAGCACTTCTTCAGGACCTTCAAGAAGTGCGCGTAGAACCAACTTCTTCTGCTCTCCACCAGACAAGGTGTTTACCTTGCGATCGGCAACTTCATCGAATGGCTTCTCCAGCATTTCAGTGCAGCACTTATCCCAAATCACTTCGAAGTCATATCCCCCGCAATCGCCCCAATCAATGATTGCCTGGGCATATGCCATCTGGGATTTCTCAGATCCATCCTCATTCATAGCTTTTTCGGTTTCAATAACTTGTGCTGCAGCTTCCCGTATGCGCACCGGGGATACTGAAATCAATAGTTCGCGCACAGTTGTCTCATCACGCACAGAACCGATGAACTGGCGCATGACGCCAAGGCCGCCAGTAATTGCAACAGTTCCTTCGTCAGGAGAAATATCTCCGCAGATCATGCGGATGAGAGTTGTCTTTCCAGAGCCGTTGGGACCAATCAGGGCAACCTTCGCGCCATCACCTACACGGAATGAGACATCGTTCAGTAAGACGCGGCCATCAGAGAGTGAATACTCAACGCTAGCAATATCGATATGGCCCATTAAGCGCGCTTGCCAATCGTTACTTGTGCGCGTTCGAGAAGCTGATCATCACTTGGGTAATCAACTTGATAGAGCGTCAATCCGCGGGCAGGAAATACTAAGGAATCTGATACCCGCTCTTTATTGGCCAATAACTCACCAATCCACGAAGGATCTTTACGTCCATCGGCAACACAGACAACCGCGCCAACCAGATTACGGACCATGGAGTAACAGAAAGCATCAGCCACAACATCTGCGACCAATAGGCCATCAGAGGTGCGCTGCCATTGATACTTTTCTAAGGTGCGAATTGTCGTTCCGCCCTCCTTAAATTTACAGAACGCAGCAAAATCATGATGGCCTAAAGCAAGTGCGCTAGCTTCATTCATCAGATCAACATCGAGCGGGCGATACCACGAGGCAACATCGTGTCTAGAAAGAGGTGGAATGACATCGTTATTGTCGATGATTTTGTAGGTGTAATAACGACGTAGCGCCGAGAATCGGGCATGAAAACCTGCCGGTGCATCGGTGACGTTCATGATGCGCACATCCTCATCGAGAATTCGATTGAGTTTGTACCGTAAATCTCTATACGTTAAATCTGTGCCAAAGATTGCGTCCGGCACATCAACATGGATTACCTGACCGGTGGCGTGAACTCCTGCATCGGTACGCCCGGCAACTATTGATTCCACATCTATCCGGGCAATGCGCGAGATTGCTTCCTCAACGAGATCTTGAAGTGTGCGCATGCCGGGTTGAGCTGCCCATCCAGAGAAATTACTGCCGTCATAGGCAATATCTAGGCGTAAACGACGAAACCCACTCTCGGGAAAGAGAGTGGGTTGCGCCATCGAAATGTTTGTCTGGGATTACTTATCTGTTACGAGTTCGATCACTGCCATAGGAGCGTTGTCGCCCTTACGTGGACCGATCTTTGTAATACGTGTGTATCCACCTTCGCGGTTAGCAAAGGTTGGCGCGATCACTGTAAAGAGGTTGTGAACAACAGTCTTATTTGCAATACGCGCCATTACTTCACGACGAGCAGAGAGATCACCCTTCTTACCGAAAGTGATGAGCTTTTCAGCAAGTGGACGCAGGCGCTTAGCCTTTGCCTCGGTTGTTGTGATCTTTCCGTGCTCGAACAACTGCTCAGCAAGAGTACGAAGAATCAAGCGCTCGTGTGATGGGCCTGAACCCAAACGTGGGCCTTTAGTTGGCTTTGGCATTGTCTTCTCCCTTATGCCTGATCTGCATCAGCGAAGTCTTCATCTGATGCGTTGTAGTTCTGATGTTGTGAAGGATCAAATCCTGCTGGGCTGTCCTTGAGAGACATTCCCATTGAGACAAGCTTTGCCTTGATCTCATCGATCGACTTTGAACCAAAGTTACGGATATCAAGCAAGTCAGCCTCTGAACGGTTAACAAGCTCTCCAACTGTGTGAATGCCTTCGCGCTTCAAGCAGTTGTATGAACGAACTGTGAGATCAAGATCTTCGATTGGAAGAGCGAGATCTGCAGCAAGAGCAGCATCCATAACAGATGGCCCCATCTCGATACCTTCAGCATCAAGATTGAGTTCGCGGGCAAGGCCGAAGAGTTCAACGAGAGTCTTTCCAGCTGATGCAACTGCATCGCGTGGCTTCATTGATGGCTTTGTTTCGACATCAACAACGAGACGATCGAAGTCGGTGCGCTGTTCAACACGTGTTGCTTCAACCTTGTATGTCACCTTAAGAACTGGTGAATAGATTGAGTCAACAGGAATGCGACCGATTTCAGCTCCTGCTTGCTTGTTCTGCACTGCAGTGACATAGCCACGGCCGCGCTCGACAGTAAGTTCGATTTCTAGGTTTGCCTTGCCGTTAAGTGTTGCGATGTGGAGTTCAGGGTTGTGAACTTCAACGCCACTTGGGACAGCAATATCAGCACCTGTGACAGCGCCTGCACCTGATTTACGGATATAGATAACTGAAGGCTCATCGTTATCGCTTGAAAGAACGAGGTTCTTGATGTTCAAGACGATATCTGTGAGATCTTCCTTTACGCCTTCGAGAGTTGTGAACTCGTGAAGTGCGCCTGCAACGCGAATGCTGGTAACTGCTGCACCTGGAATAGATGAGAGCAGAGTACGGCGCATTGAGTTGCCGAGTGTGTAGCCGAAACCTGGCTCAAGCGGTTCAATGATGAAACGTGAGCGGTTCTCGGAAATTACTTCTTCGCTAAGCGTTGGGCGTTGTGCAATTAGCACTTGTGCTCCTCTTTCTTCTCGTGGAAATCCACTATTTGATTTCCTCTAGGGGGTCGAAAAAATTACTTGCTGTAGAGCTCAACGATGAGCTGTTCTTGAACCTGTGTATCGATTACTGATCGAGCAGGTACACCGTGGATGATGATGCGCATCTGTGCTGCAACAACTTCCATCCACGCTGGAACAGACTTCTCACCGAACTCTGCGCTTGCGACGATAAATGGTGTGAGGTCATGTGACTTTGGAAGAACATCAATGATGTCCATCGGAGAGACACGGAATGAAGGAATGTTTACCTTCTTGCCGTTGACCAAGAAGTGACCGTGGCGAACCAACTGACGCGCCATGTCACGAGACTTTCCGAAGCCTGCGCGATAAACAACGTTATCGAGGCGAGTTTCAAGGATGACAAGAAGGTTTTCACCAGTCTTGCCCTGCTTGCGGTTTGCCTCTTCGTAGTAACCACGGAATTGCTTCTCGAGAACACCGTAGATACGTGCGCACTTCTGCTTTTCACGCATCTGCAATAGGTACTCAGATTCCTTTGAACGGCCGCGGCCGTGCTGTCCTGGTGGATATGGACGTGATTCGATCGGACACTTTGGTCCATCGCACTTTGAGCCCTTGAGGAAGAGCTTTACTTTTTCGCGACGGCAACGCTTGCAGTCTGCTCCGGTATAACGAGCCATTTATTCTCTTCCTTCCTTAAACTCGACGTGGTTTCGGTGGGCGGCAGCCATTGTGTGGAGCTGGAGTTGTATCTGAGATAGCTCCAACTTCTAGGCCTGCTGCTTGCAATGAACGGATTGCAGTTTCGCGTCCGGAACCAGGTCCCTTTACGAAAACATCTACCTTCTTGAGGCCGTGCTCCTGTGCGCGACGAGCTGCTGCTTCTGCGGCAAGCTGTGCTGCGAATGGAGTCGACTTACGGGAGCCCTTGAAACCTACCTGGCCAGATGATGCCCAAGAGATAACAGCTCCTGTTGGATCTGTAATTGAGATGATGGTGTTGTTAAAGGTTGACTTGATAAAAGCCTTACCTACAGCAACGTTCTTCTTCTCTTTCTTACGAAGCTTTACTTTGCCCTTTGCTGGGGCTGCAGTCTTTGACTTAGGAGCGGCCATTACTTAGTCACCTTCTTCTTACCGGCAATTGCCTTACGTGGACCCTTACGAGTACGAGCGTTTGTATGTGTGCGCTGACCACGTACAGGAAGTCCCTTACGGTGACGAATACCTTGGTAGCTCTGGATTTCGACTTTACGACGGATATCGCCTGCGATTTCGCGGCGGAGATCACCCTCGATTTTGTAGTTAGCTTCGATGTATTCACGAAGCTGTGCAAGCTCTGCTTCTTGCAGATCTTTAACGCGAGTATCTGGAGAAATTCCAGTTGCCTTCAGCGTTTCGTGGGAACGAGTGAGACCCATTCCAAAAATATAGGTGAGTGCAATCTCAACACGCTTTTCGCGTGGAAGATCGACACCGACTAGACGTGCCATTTATTCAACCATTCTGTATCCGGAGGTCCTCCGCAATGCTCCTCGACATCTTTATCGAGCCTCGGCCTACCGGTCCGGGGGTCTTAACTATTTCTAGTTAAGTCGCATCACGCGTACTTATTGTCTCGGAGTTACCCTTGACGCTGCTTGTGACGAAGATTTTCGCAGATCACCATTACGCGACCCTTGCGACGAATGACTTTGCACTTGTCGCAGATCTTCTTCACGCTTGGATTAACCTTCACGCGAATTTCCTTTTGTTAGTGGCGAACCACTTACCTAAACAATTACTTGTAACGGTAAATGATTCGACCCTTTGTAAGGTCATATGGACTTAGCTCTACGATCACACGGTCAGCCGGCAGAATACGAATGTAGTTCTTTCGCATCTTTCCACTGATGTGTGCCAAGACTTTATGTCCATTTGTTAGCTCAACACGGAACATCGCGTTAGGTAACGCCTCAGCAACAGTGCCTTCGATTTCGATCGCACCATCTTTACTTGCCAAGGATCAATACCTTCTTCTTTGTTATCGGTTGAACGAACAGGGTCGAGCCCCCCAAAAATCCTGCGGATTTGCG
>CAZHPQ010000011.1:20820-23419 GCA_964533845.1 uncultured Candidatus Planktophila sp. | reverse complement strand
GAAGTTGGCTGGAATTGGCTCCTTGATTCACTCAACGCTACTGGCGCCGAATATAAAGCTCCGAGTGGAACGGTGACGAGAGTATCGAGTGCCTCATTCGGAAAGTTAGCTCCGCGCAGCGATGGATCAGAGATTGAGATTCGCGCTTCTTGGACTCCAATCATTCAATCGCGCGATGACATCTTTTCTCATGTCCATGCCTGGTGCAATCTCATGAGCGAAGTTTCTGGGTTGCCACCGATTCCAGATGGCGTTGCATCTATTGGTTCAGCCAGACGCCGTGGCTGATCAAGAGGAACTTCCGGCGCCAACTCCCCTCTTGCGTCCATCTGCAGGTTTACCTGCAGTCATCGATACAGAGACAGCGTTTGAAGATGCAATTTCAGAGCTTGCTCGCGGTAGTGGTCCCTTTGCATTAGATGCTGAGCGGGCATCAGGTTATAAATACAGTGCACGCGCCTATCTCATTCAACTCAAGCGCCAAGGTGGCGGATTGCATTTGATTGACCCCATCTCCTTTGGACCTGGACATCGGTTGTTTGTAGATCTCAATCACCTCTTGCAAGGCGAAGAAGTAATCTTGCATGCAAGCACCCAGGATCTTCCTTGTCTGCGCGAACTTGGCATTAACCCATCGCTGCTCTTTGATACTGAATTAGGTGCACGTATTGCTGGGTTGCCTCGAGTTGGATTGGGACCACTTCTGGAATCCCTGATGGGAGTATCTCTTGCAAAAGAGCATTCAGCAGTGGATTGGTCACAACGCCCACTGCCAGTCGATTGGCTCAACTACGCAGCCCTCGATGTTGAATTACTCATAGAACTTCGCAACAAGGTATACGAGCTGCTAGAGAAGGCAGGAAAGTTGCAATGGGCGTTGGAAGATTTCGCGGCAATCTTGGCCGCTCCTCCTGCTCCCCCGCGGGTTGATCCTTGGCGCAGAACTTCTGGAATGCACAAAGTAAAGAAGCGAAACCATATGGCAGTTATCCGTGAACTCTGGCAAGAGCGAAACTTACTCGCGCAAGAGCTAGATGTATCTCCAAGTCGACTACTCTCGGATGCGGCGATTACTGAACTTGCACTTGCTTCAGATAAGGGCCCCATTACCAATCGTAAACATTTAGAGAAAATCTTAAAGCCGCTTGGGTTGCGAGCTCGTTGGCTAGAAAATGCAGCAACCTGGATTAGTTGTATTTCAGATGCAATTGCGATGCCAGAAGATCAATGGCCAGAAGCGCGCACCAAGAGCGATGCGATGCCGCCTATCAAGATTTGGCGTGAGCGCTTTCCTGAAAAATTTGCTCCGTTATCTCATGCTCGCTTCAACTTACAGGTGCGAGCAGATGAGCTATCGATTCCGCTGGAGAATCTAATCTCGCCCGAATTGGTTCGTAGAATCTGTTGGCAACCACCTGAGACAACGGTGGCCGAAGCTCTCGTAGCAATGGGCGCTCGTCGCTGGCAGAGTGAAATCGCTGCACCAATCTTGGAAGCTGCGCTGCTCGAGAAGGAGCCGCTTGAGATTGAAGAAACCAGCGATTTAGAAGCTACTGACGAGAAAAGTATCTAACTGGGCCCAAGTGTTGTAAGTACACCTTCTGCCCGACAGTGAAATCAGCAGGGCCAGCAACTCGGGCCTTAATGGGTGTGGTTGATTGCGCAACGCTTACCGTCAGCATCGCATCATGGCCGTAGTAATCGATATGGATAAGCGATCCCTCAACGCCCATATCCGCGCTCGTTGATACGCGAATCTCTTCAGGCCTAATGACTACATAACCATTCTCGCTGCCAGCCTGCGCGAGGCCACTGACTGAGAGCGGGTAGAGAGTGTCGCCATTACCGGATAACTGTGCAGGAAGAATGAGAACATCGCCAGTGCTTGCAGCAATCTCTGGTGAAATCGGTGCCTCGTAGACCTCTTCAGGTGTTCCGTTCTGCGCCACTTTGCCATCGCGCATCAGAATTACTCGGTCTGATGAGACCAACGCTTCTTCACGATCATGGGTAACAAGGATTGCGGTCGAACCTAATTCACGCAGTAAGCCAACAACTTCTGTTCGCAGTTCATCGCGCAGAACCGCATCAAGTGCTGAGAACGGTTCATCAAGCAAAATCAATTTAGGCTTAATGGCAAGGGCGCGAGCCAGAGCCACACGTGTCTGCTGTCCACCGGATAGTTGAGAAGGAAGACGATCCTCCATCCCCTTCATTCCTATGAGCCCAATCATTTCGTGGGTGATGTCGGCAATCTCTGCCTTTGTATACGAGTTCTTATCAAGACCAAAGGCGATATTTTTTGCAACAGTTAAGTGAGGAAAGAGCGCACCTTGCTGAGGCACATAACCAGTACCGCGCTTATGTGGCGGAAGCACTACTGATGAGACGCCCACGAGCTGTGACCCAAATCGAATTGCACCACTCGTTGGTTGGATCAGCCCCGCAATTGCGCGCAAAAGCGTGGTCTTTCCGCACCCTGATGGACCTAACAGTGAGGCAATCTCGCCCTGACGAAGTTCAAAGGAGAGATCAGAAATAATCGTGCGACTACCAAAATTTACCGTTAAATGAGAAACGCTGAGTGAAGTCATTTATA
>CAZHPQ010000011.1:0-20720 GCA_964533845.1 uncultured Candidatus Planktophila sp. | reverse complement strand
GGAATAGTCAATATGAAAGTTGGAATTGCTGCGATGAGAACCAATAATAGTGCATACGGAGCAGCCTCATTAAATCTACTAATTGATGCAAAACTCCAAATCTCCGTCGCTAACGTATCCATTCCTGTAGGCCTGAGCATCAAAGTTGCCGGTAGCTCCTTCATCGCAGTAAGGAATACCAATAAGACGCCCAAAGCTAAATTCGGTAGTGCGATTGGAAAGACGACTTGCATCGTGACGCTCGATTTACTCTTACCAAGAGTTGCGGCCACTTCCTTCAACTGCGGAGATACAAGGGATAGCGCCGCAGAAGTTGCTGCCACTGATTTAGCAAGAAAGAGCACCGCATATGCAAAGGCAAGTAGGAATATTGATTGATACAGCGGTCCTAAACGTGAACCAAATGAAACCAGGGCTAGACCTACAACCACACCCGGTAGCGCATGAGCCATCAGAGTCACCTTCTCAGAAACTGACGCAAAAGCGCTCACACCTTGCGTGGCCAGGAAAGCAAGGGGCAGAGAAAGGACGAATGCAATGAAGGCGCCCATCGCGGCAACTGAGATTGTTGAGAGAGCGGCAGAGATAAGGTCTGAAATTGCCACTGCACTTGGATTCTGTAAATAACGCGAGATCAACACATAGAAAGGAAGAGCGACAGCGAGCAAGCTGTAGAGCACAAGTACTGCGGTAGTCAGAATTGAAAGAGGTAGGTTATTTACTCGGCGTATACGTTGTTGAAAGCCTTCAGCGCCCCTAGTTTCAAAATCACGACCCTTGAGAACTGACTCGAGTGACACAAAAATTGCAGCTGCTAGAAAGAGGAGCAGACCAATGATGGCAGCGGCGCTGCGATCATAAGATGACTTAAAGAGATTCTGAATCGAAACTGTGAGGGTTTCGACGTTAAGAAGCGAAACGGCACCGAAGTCGCTCAAAACATAGAGACCAGAAAGAAGTGCGCCTGCGCTAATACTGCGGCGTACCTGCGGCAGGATGACTCGAATAAAGACTGCAAATTTAGAGAGCCCAAGTGAGCGAGCAACCTCAATCAATCCAGAATCAATACGTGCGAAAGAGATTGATACCGCCAGCAACATGTACGGCATTGTGGATAAGACAAGGATGAAAGCTGCTGCCCATAAACCTTGAAGGGATGGGATGAGCGCTATCCAGGTGTAGGTGAAGACATACGACGGAATCGCCAGCGGCAAGATTGTTGATACTAGAAGAAGTCGTGGGTATGGAATTCGCACGTAGTGCAGACCGGCTGCGATCGCTGTGCCAAGGAAGACATTGACAGCAACAACTATGCAGAGCAGAGCCAGAGTCAGACCGAGTACTTCGAGCGTTTTCTGGCGAAGCAAGAGGGAGAGAACATCTTCCCCAGACTTTTCGGATGCGCGAAGAATCAGGTAAATCAGCGGTTGAGAAATGAGTATGAGGACCCCCACCACGAGGGTCCTCAAACCATAACTTCCGAAGTCTTTCTGAGTTTTCACTTCAAAGTTTTTCCACTAAAGGAGACCAACTTTTACGAGTAACTCCTGTGTCTGCTGAACCTTTTCAAGAGTGCGTAGATCGACCTGAGGCGCACCAATAGAGTTCAAGTCAGGTAGAGCTTGAGGCGGCTTGACTCCAGGAATCAGTGAATACTCATGTGTAACTTCTACAAATGAGATCTGAGTTTTTTCAGTTGTTAAATAATTGATGAGGTCAATGGCAGCGCTGCTCTTCTGGCTTGTAGCAAAAATTCCTGCTCCTGATACATTGACGAGATTGCCGATATCTCCTGCTGCGAAGAATCCATTTTCAACCTTAATCTTTCGGCCCAGTGCTTCGCTGACTTCCCAGGTGTAATAATGGTTTACCAAACCTAAATCAATTTCACCCTTATCGATGGCTTCAACGATGGCGCTATTTTTTAAGAAAATCTTTGCACCATTTGCCTTAATTCCCGTGAGCCACTGTTCGGCAAATTTCTCGCCCTTTTCATTGATGAGAGCGGTGACAAAGGCTTGGAAAGATGCGTTACTTGGCGCAATTCCCACCTTGTCTTTGTATGCGGGCTTAGTCAGGTCTGCTACTGATTGTGGAAGCGTTGGCACTGCGCCTGGACGATAGGCGAAGACGCGAGCGCGCCCTGTAACTCCCACCCATGTGCGGTCATCAGCCACGTACTTCTGTTCAATCTGAGTTGCCACAGAGTCAGGCAGCTTTATGAACAAGCCCGCTGCAGAAACTGCTCCGAGTGAACCTGCATCCTGAGACAGGAAGAGATCAGCCGGTGAATTCTTGCCCTCTTCTAGAATTTGAGCGGCAAGTTCAGCAGAGTCGCCATATCTCACGTTGAGTTTGATCCCTGACTCTTTCTCCCACTCGGCAAAGAAGGGTGCAATGAACTCTTCCGACCTTCCAGAGTAGACAGTCAGCTCTTTAACCTCATCAGTGGCTCCATCGGAACCCAATCCAACCCAAGCAGCGCCTCCAATGACCAACGCACCTGTGATGACTCCTGCAGTTACCAATAGCTTTTTCAATTAACTCCCCTACCGTGTTCTGGATATACCTTCGCCTCTGTAATGAACTCAGGCTAACCGAGAGCGAGGAATTACGCAACAAATATGTTGCGTAATTAGTCACATCACTGGTGGTGACAAAGTGGGCTACTGGCAAGTAACCTTGAAACATCACTACCGAAAGAGGCCCTTTCTTATGTCCAACGCTCTTCGTTCAGTTGTTCTGGTTGATGCAGTTCGTACTCCTTTCGGAAAGGCCGGCAGCATGTATGCCGGAACGCGCGCCGATGACCTGATGGTCCGTGCCATGCGTGGGCTACTTGAGCGCAATCCCAAGGTCTCACCTGATGCGGTTGAAGATGTTGCCATTGCTGCTGCAACTCAAACAGGTGATCAAGGTATGAATATCGGACGTAGCGCAACGCTATTGGCTGGACTTCCAAAGACGGTTCCTGGCTATTCAATCGATCGTTGGTGCGCAGGTGCAATGACTGCAACGACAACTATCGCTGGTGCAATTGCAATGGGCGCAATTGATATCGCTATTGCAGGTGGCGTAGAACATATGGGCAACCATCCGATGGGCGAGCTGATGGATCCTAATCCCCGCTATCTGGCAGAGAAGTTAGTCGAACAAGATGCGCTCGCCATGGGTGCAACTGCCGAACGTTTACACGATCGCTTTCCGCAATTAACTAAAGAGCGAGCAGATCGTTATGCCTATAACTCGCAGATGAAGACAGCTAAGGCATATGCTGATGGAAAGTTACAACGTGATTTGATTCCCACTGCCGCACGTAGCGCAGAGCTTGGTTGGGGCGTGGCAACTGTTGATGAAGGTCCCCGTCCTACAACAACAATGGAAGGCCTTGCAGGTCTTAAGACGCCATTTCGTCCCGCAGGACGCGTTACTGCTGGAAATTCATCAGGACTCAATGACGGCGCAACCGCGGCGTTGCTGGCAAGTGAAGATAAGGCGAAAGAACTTGGCTTAACAATCAAAGCGCGTCTTGTGACCTTCGCCTTCGCCGGCGTAGAACCTGAAGTCATGGGCTACGGTCCAGTTCCTTCAACGATTAAGGCGCTTGCAAAGGCTGGGCTATCTATTGAAGATATCGGCGCATTTGAAGTTAACGAAGCATTTGCCGTGCAAGTTTTAGCGTTCCTCGATCACTTTGGAATCGCTGATGATGATCCGCGAGTAAATCCTTATGGTGGAGCTATCGCTGTGGGCCATCCCCTTGCTTCCTCTGGAGTGCGTCTGATGCTCAACTTGGCTCGTACCTTTGAAGAGAAGCCTGACGTACGTTATGGAATCACCACTATGTGTATCGGTCTCGGTATGGGTGGAACAGTTATTTGGGAGAACCCTCACTACACAGGAGGAACGAAGTAATGACGACTGCAATCACGCTGCCAGAGGGCGCTCCAGAAGAAGTTATCACCCATGCACTTGTTCGCGATGTCGACCTCGCTCCTTTCGGAGGCAAGGGCTCACTTGCTCTCATTACTTTGGATAACGGACTCGATCACACGCGGCCTAATACCTTTGGGCCGCAATCTGTTGCTGCCCTCAATGAAGCAATAACAGATGCTGCATCTCGTAAGCCAGCAGCGATTGCGATTACAGGCAAGCCATTTATCTTTGCAGCAGGTGCGGATCTATCGGCGCTCTCCTATTTGGCAAAGCGTGAACAAGCTCTCGCCATTGGAAAACTTGGCCACGATGTCTTTAGACGTCTTGATGAAATCGGAATTCCAACCTTCGCTTTCATCAATGGACTTGCCCTCGGTGGCGGCTTAGAAGTTGGACTTCATTGCAACTATCGCACCCTTGCAACGACAGCCTTTACGGCTCTGCCAGAAGTTTTCTTGGGACTCGTTCCAGGATGGGGCGGCGCTACGATCTTGCCCAAGTTGATTGGACCAGAGCGAGCTGTGCAGGTCATTATCCATAACGCGCTCAACAACAACACCATGATGAAAGCTAAGGATGCACTCGCTCTTGGCGTAGTGGATGCAGTCTATGAACCAGCTGATTTTCTTGAAAAATCTGTCGCCTTCGTTGCATCTGTACTCAATGGAACTACAAAGATTGAACGTAAGGATTACTCAAACGATCCAGCCTGGGATAGCGCACTCGCTGCAGGACGCGCTGCTGCTCTCAAAAAGTATGGAGGCGCAGAGATTGCCTCACCTATGAAGGCTCTTGAGTTGATTAAGGCTGCCCAGAAGAATACAAAGGGCGAAGGTTTTGATGCTGAAGATGCCACTCTGGCAGATCTCACAATGTCGGATCCTCTTCGTGCCTCTCTCTATGCATTTAATCTGATTCAGAAGAAGCGCAAAAAAGTAGAGGGTGCGCCAAAACCCGCCCTTGCTCGAAAAGTTTCACGAGTCGGCGTTGTTGGAGCAGGTCTCATGGCCTCACAACTCGCACTTCTTCTTGTGCGTAATCTCAAATGTCCAGTCGTCATGACTGATATCGACCAAGAGCGCGCAGATAAGGGCGTTGCCTGGGTTCGCAACGAACTAGCAAAATTAGTTGAGAAGAAACGTATGAGCGCAGAATCAGCAGCTCGACTATCTCTTCTCGTTAGCGGAAGCGCAGATCAGAGCGCATTCGCTGGATGTGACTTCATCATTGAGGCCATCTTTGAAGAGCTATCGCTCAAGCAAGATCTCTTTAAGAAGCTTGAAAAGATCGTGGGGCCAGAATGTATTTTGGCCACAAATACCTCATCGCTCTCAGTAGAACGTATGAGCGAAGGGCTAGAACATCCTGAGCGAGTTGTTGGATTCCACTTCTTCAACCCTGTTGCTGTCATGCCACTTCTTGAAATCGCTCGCACCTCAAAGACAGATGATGCAACGACTGCAACAGCTGTCAGCATTGGCAAAGAACTCAAGAAGACCATGATTATCTGTAAAGATGCACCTGGTTTTGTTGTAAATCGACTTCTCACCCGCTTTATGGGCGAAATTACTGATGCTGTCGATGAAGGAACAGATCCAGCCACTGCTGATAACGCAATGCGCTCTATCGGATTCCCGATGTCACCATTTGAACTTCTTGGTCTCGTTGGACCAGGCGTTGCACTTCATGTTGCTGAAACCCTGCATGAAAATCTTGGTCCGCGCTATCGCATCTCCCCTACGATGCAAGCGATGGTCAAGGAAGGCGTTAAGACCTTCTATATCAAGAATGAAGATGGCAGCTTTGGTCCTAATCCAGCGGCTCTTGCACTTGTTCATAAGGGAACCACTCCCTCAACTGCCGAGCAGGTTCGCGCACGCGCGCTGAAGGCTCTTGCTGAAGAAGCGCGAATGATGCTCGATGAAGGCGTTGTCTCAACTCCTGCAGAGATTGATCTCTGCATGTTGATGGGCGCAGGTTGGCCGATGCATCTCGGTGGAATTTTGCCGTACTTAGATCGTGAAGGAATTAGCGAGTCTGTTTGCGGTCAGCGTTTTCATGCGCCGGGAATTGCATCTCTTCCACAGTAGAACTCCACTCGACAATGTCGCGTGAAATCTTCTGAGCTGTAATCCCAAGGTCTTCTAAAATTTCAGCGCGCTTTGAGTGCTCGATAAATTCAAGTGGAACACCGATGCTATGAAGAGCAACGTTAAGCCCTGCTTCCCGGAATAGCTCCGAGATAGAACTTGCGATTCCAGCATGTCGAATTCCATCCTCTAGAACAACAACGCTCTTGTAACGTTGCGCCATTGAAACCAAGGTCTGCGGTAGTGGCTTGACCCAACGTGGATCGATAACTGTGACGCCAACGCCCTCACGGTAAGCCTGTGAAGCTGCTTCAACAGCGATAGCTGCCATTGAGCCGACACTGACTAAGAGAACATCTGCACTCTCACCGCGGTAGAGAACATCGATTCCATCACGTCTTTCAAAGGCTGGAATATCACTTTGCACTGCGCCCTTTGGGAAACGGATAAGAGAAGGCGCATCGCTAATCTCTACAGATTCGCGGAGCGTTTCGCGCAAACGTGCCGCATCACGAGGAGCTGCAACGTGAAGAGTTGGAACAATTCCGGTAAGCGCTAAATCCCAAATGCCGTGGTGTGACGGCCCGTCATCACCAGTAATTCCAGCGCGGTCTAAGACAAAGGTAACTCCAGCCTTGTGAAGCGCTACATCGAGAAGTAATTGATCGAAAGCGCGATTAAGGAATGTGGAGTAGACAGCAACTACAGGATGCATGCCAGCGAAGGCGAGTCCGGCAGCGCTAGTTACTGCATGTTGTTCGGCGATACCGACATCGATTGTGCGATCCGGGAACTCTTTCTCAAACTTATCCAGACCAGTTGGCCCCAACATAGCAGCGGTAATGGCAACGA
The DNA here is from genome assembly GCA_964533845.1 of uncultured Candidatus Planktophila sp. Classification (GTDB taxonomy): domain Bacteria; phylum Actinomycetota; class Actinomycetes; order Nanopelagicales; family Nanopelagicaceae; genus Planktophila. The sequence continues at coordinate 13,842 of CAZHPQ010000011.1, read as the reverse complement.
TATCTTTACGAGTGCGTCCTAAAGCAATCAGCTCATCAGCAAAGACGCTGGTCCAACTGGTGACCGATTTGGACAGTGGCGTTCCTGTCTCAGGATCGACGACGCCCACTGCATGGAACTTCTCAGCTTCATCTGCGACAGCCGGCTTGTGGCCACGCCCCTTTTCAGTGATGACATGAACGAGAACTGGCTCGCCAAATTCTTTTGCTTGAGTAAAAGCTCGCTCCATCGCAGCAATGTCATGCCCATCGATTGGACCAACATATTTCAACCCAAGATCTTCAAACATTCCTTGCGGAGCAACAATGTCCTTGATGCCCTTCTTCATGCCGTGGAGAGTTTCGTAGATCGGCGCGCCAACAACAGGGGTCTTTGAGAGAACTTCCTTGCCCCAATCTAAGAATCGTTCATAGCCTTGGGTAACGCGCAGCGTTGAAAGATAAGTTGCTAGCCCGCCTATAGTTGGTGAATAGGAACGTTCGTTATCGTTAACGACGATCATCAAATTACGATCCTCGGCTGCTGCAATGTTATTGAGCGCCTCCCATGACATTCCACCGGTAAGAGCGCCATCGCCTACAACGACGACAACATGGCGATCCGTCTGTCCGGTCAGAGTGAAGCCACGCGAGATTCCATCTCCCCAAGAGAGCGCAGTTGAGGCGTGTGAGTTTTCAATGACATCGTGTTCGCTTTCGCGACGGTTGGGATATCCGGCAATACCACCTCGCTGGCGGAGTTGATCAAATTGGTTTGCGCGGCCAGTAAGAATTTTATGGACGTATGACTGATGTCCTGTATCAAAGAGGATGACATCTTTTGGAGAATCGAAGGTGCGATGGAGCGCAATCGTTAACTCAACTACGCCCAAGTTGGGTCCTAGATGGCCACCTGTCTTTGAAACCTTGGTGATAAGAAATTGGCGAATCTCTTCAGAGAGCCCAGTGAGCTGTTCAGGGGTAAGCCCGTGCAGATCGTCTGGTCCATTGAGAGATTCGAGCATAGGGTTTAGTCTAGATTAGCCACGCAGTTGGCGCAGTACGTACTGCATGATTCCGCCGTGGCGATAGTAATCCGCTTCACCTGGCGTATCGATACGTACCTTGGCTTTGAAAACCTTATCCCCCGCAGTCACGGTGACCTCTTTAGGGATAGCGCCACTATTAAGAGCTGTTACCCCAGCAATTGAAAACACTTCATCACCATTGAGGCCAAGTGTCTGCGCAGTTTCTCCGTTAGTAAATTGCAATGGCAGAACGCCCATTCCAATCAAGTTAGAACGATGGATACGTTCAAAACTTTCTGCAATCACAGCACGCACGCCAAGAAGAGCAGTTCCTTTAGCAGCCCAGTCACGTGATGAACCCGATCCATACTCTTTGCCAGCAAGAATAACGAGAGGAACGCCAGCTGCTTGATAAGCAACAGAGGCATCATAAATTGTGCTCTGATCACCATTACTCAAGAAGTTACGTGTGAAGCCACCTTCGACGCCATCAAGCAATAGATTCTTGAGGCGAATATTGGCGAATGTGCCGCGAATCATTACCTCGTGATTTCCGCGACGTGAGCCATAAGAGTTAAAGTCCTTGCGATCTACTCCGTGCGCTTCCAGATACTTTCCGGCTGGTGAATCTGCTTTAATATTTCCAGCAGGTGAGATGTGATCTGTTGTGACGGAATCACCAAGAATCGCCAATACACGTGCTCCAGAAATATCTTTCACAGCTTCTGGCTGTGCCGGCATCCCTTCAAAATATGGCGGCTTACGGACATATGTTGACTGTGGATCCCATTCAAAAGTTTTTCCTGTAGGAGTATCAAGTGACTTCCAGCGGTGATCGCCTTCAAAGACTGTCGCATAATCCTTAGTAAACATCTCAGATGAAATTGAGGAATCAATCACTGCCTGAATTTCAGCAGCTGATGGCCAGATATCTTTCAAAAGAACTGGGTTGCCATCCTTATCGTTGCCAAGTGAATCCTTTTCAAAATCATGATCCATTGTGCCAGCAAGGGCATAAGCAACTACGAGTGGAGGCGATGCCAGATAATTCATCTTCACATCTGGGCTAATTCTTCCTTCGAAGTTGCGGTTACCTGAAAGAACAGCCGTTACAGCCAAGTCGTTCTCGTTGACCGCTTTGCTGATCTCAATAGGTAACGGCCCAGAGTTACCAATACAGGTAACGCATCCGTAGCCAACTAAGTTAAAGCCAAGCGCCTCCATATATGGAGTGAGTTGAGCGCGATCGTAATAATCGGTAACGACTTTAGATCCTGGAGCCAAAGTGGTCTTCACCCACGGCTTTGAGGTAAGTCCCTTTTCAACCGCTTTCTTAGCAAGCAACGCTGCGCCAATCATCACTGATGGATTAGAAGTGTTGGTGCAAGAAGTAATGGATGCGATGACAACATCGCCATTCTTGATTGTGGTCGACTTCTCGCCAACTTTAACTGGGTATGAGCTCTTTCCGGTCTTCTCGGTGAAGTAAGAAGGCAATACCTTTTCAAATGCGCTCTTTGATGCAGTCAGAGAGATGCGATCTTGCGGACGCTTTGGTCCGGCGATAGATGAAACAACAGTAGAAAGATCGAGCTCGATATGTTCTGAGAAGCGAGGAGAAGCAGCTGGGTCATGCCACATTCCCTGCGCCTTCGCATACTTCTCAACAAGCGCTACTTGATCTTCTGTGCGACCTGTCAGGCGAAGATAGCGAAGAGTCTCTTCATCAATTGGGAAGATGGCGCAGGTAGAACCATATTCTGGCGACATATTTCCAATTGTTGTTCGGTTAGCCATCGGAACCGAGACAACTCCTGGGCCGTAGAACTCAACAAATTTGCCAACAACGCCATGCTTGCGCAGCATCTCAGTAATTGTCAGGGCCATATCAGTTGCGGTTGTTCCGACTGGAAGTTCGCCAGATAATTTAAATCCAACGACGCGTGGAATGAGCATGGACACTGGCTGACCTAGCAGAGCAGCTTCTGCCTCAATTCCGCCTACTCCCCAGCCGAGAACTCCAAGGCCATTGACCATTGTTGTATGAGAATCTGTGCCGACGACTGTATCGGGATACGCGCGAAGCACTCCTCCGACGGTACGAGTCATGACTACGCGAGCTAAGTATTCGATATTTACTTGGTGCACAATTCCAGTTCCAGGTGGAACGACCTTAAACTCATCAAATGCGCCTTGGCCCCAACGCAAGAAGCGATAACGCTCGCGGTTTCGCTCGTATTCAATATCTGTGTTCTTCTCAAAAGAATCTTTAGTGCCAAAGACATCGGCGATAACTGAGTGATCGATGACGAGTTCTGCTGGAGCTAGTGGATTGACCTTTGCTGGATCTCCGCCTAGCTCAACAATTGCCTCACGCATCGTTGCAAGATCTACAACGCAAGGAACGCCGGTGAAGTCCTGCATAACAACGCGGGCAGGGGTAAATTGAATTTCAGTATCTGGCTCGATGGATGGATCCCACTCGGCTAGCGCCTTAATGTGATCGACGGTGATGTTGGCGCCATCTTCGGTGCGCAAGAGATTTTCTAGAAGGATCTTGAGTGAGAAAGGAAGATCCTTTGCAGCTGCCAAGGTTGAGATATCGAAGATTTCATAATCTTTACCGGCAACAGAGAGGTTCTTTTTGGTACCGAGGGAGTTCTTACTCATCCCGAGCCTTCTTTCATAAGTATCTTGACGTCAAGATACCTTATCTAAAGTCAGGAGCGCAACACATTCGATGTGATGTGTCATAGGAAAGAGATCGAAGGCGCGGAGCTGTTGGAGTGAATACCCGTGTTCGCGCAGGTATGAGACATCGCGCGCCAGCGCCGCCGGGTCACAGGCAACGTAGACAATCTTTCGCGGCTGCAGACGCGCACATTGCTCAACTACTTCTTTGCCCGCTCCTTCTCGAGGCGGATCAAGAATTATGACGTTCGCCTTGCTAAAGCGCGGCAGAATTTTTGCGACATCGCCTGTGTGGACAGTTACAACTGAATCTTCTGAAAAGTTTCTGCGCGCATCAGCCGTTGCGCTCTTGCTGCCTTCGACAAGATTGATTGCACCTTCGCTTCCGACCTCCGCGAGCAGCGCCGCCGTGAAGAGCCCTACTCCCCCATAGAGATCAAGTACGTGATCCCCAGGAACTGCTTGGGCAAACTCTTTAACAACCTCTGTTAAAACTCGAGGCGCATCTTTATGGCTCTGCCAAAATGATTTCTGACTTACCTCCAATACCCTTCCGGCGATTTCATAGTGCGCCACATCTGGACCATCTGATGTTCTTACTGGAGTTTCTTCACGAGTGTTCGCAGTTGCAATTGTTCGTTCGCCTGTATTCGAAAGCGAGATCTCAATACGCTGATCACCTTTGGCGCCGCGTGCAGCTAGCTCTGCGAATTTCATTTCTGGGACAAGAATTCGACAATCATCCACCGGAGTAATCGAGTGGCTTCTGGCTTGATAGAAACCGAGCGCACCAGCCTTGGTCGTTACAGCAGTGCAACGGGTGCGCCACCCAAGAGGTCCGGCAACCTCCTCAACTTCTACTGAAACTTCCATTTTGGCGATACGAGAAAACTGTTCTGTGATGACATCACCTTTGAGCGCTCGTTGTCGATCCAGCGAAATATGTTGAAAGTCGCAACCTCCACAGCCCTGGCGATGCGCGTATCTGCAAGGAGCGGTGACGCGATCGGCGGAGCTGTTTTCTACCGAGATGACATCAGCGCGATTAAATGAAGAACCCACACTGGTAATTTCAATGGTGCAGACCTCATCTGGGATTGCGTGGCGCACAAAAATCACAGCGCCCTCATGGCGCGCAATAAAGTGGCCACCATGAGCGATTTTTTCAATTGTGACGGTAAAGCGGTCTCCAACGGATAAAGCTTTTCGACTGTGTGGAGACATAATGGCTAGCCTAGTAGTAAGTTAGTCCCGTGCACGTAGTAATCATGGGTTGCGGTCGAGTGGGATCCTCACTCGCAATTGAATTAGAAGCAGCCGGACATTCAGTTGCAGTCATCGATCAATCAAAGGAAGCTTTCCGTCGCCTCGGCCCAGACTTTAAGGGCCGCACTGTGGTCGGTGTTGGCTTCGACCGAGATACTCTGCTCGAAGCAGGCATTGAAGGCGCCGAAGCATTTGCGGCAGTTAGCAACGGTGATAATTCAAATATTTTGGCGGCGCGCGTAGCTCGCGAAAGCTATGGCGTTACCAATGTCGTGGCTCGTATCTATGACCCAGGCCGTGCAGAAATTTATCAACGCCTGGGTATCCCAACTGTTGCAACTGTTATTTGGGCTACCGATCAAATCTTGCGTCGCATCGCACCAGGTGGTGCGCGTTCTGAGTGGCGCGATGCCACCGGAACCGTGCAACTTCTCGAAGTTCATCCTCACCTTGATTGGTACGGTCGCCCCATCACAGAGCTCGAAGCAGCCACAGAGGCTCGCGTAGCGTTTCTTACGCGCCTCGGTGAAGGACTTATTCCAGAACATCACACAGTTCTTCAAGATGGCGATCTGGTCCATATGACAATTCAGGATGACAAGATGGCGATCGCTGAAAGCGCACTTACACAAGGGCCAGGGAATTAACCTATGAGAATTGCAATCGCCGGAGCCGGAAATGTGGGTCGAGCTATCGCTCGCGAACTTCTCGATAACGGCCATCAAGTTCTGCTGATCGACCGCGATCCAAAGGCGCTCAAGATTGACTCTGTTCCAGATGCAGAATGGTTGATGGCAGATGCCTGCGAAATTGCTGCTCTTGATAATGCCCAACTCAATAAGTGTCAGGTCTTAGTTGCAGCAACTGGTGATGACAAGGTCAACCTTGTGACGGCGCTCCTTGGAAAGACCGAGTATGGCGTGCCACGCGTGGTCGCACGTATCAACCACCCTAAGAATGAATGGCTCTTTGATCAATCATGGGGTGTGGATGTTGCCGTCTCTACCCCACGAATTATCGCCGCACTCGTTGAAGAAGCAGTGAGCGTCGGAGATGTAGTGCGTCTCTTCTCATTTAGAAAAGGCCAAGCAAATCTTGTTGAAATTACACTTCCAGATACATCCATCTGTATTGGAAAGACTGTAGAAGAAGTAACGCTTCCAGATGATGCATCTCTTGCAGCTATTGTCCGCGATGGCCGCGTTATTGCACCGACTTCCAGTGATGTCTTTACCGCCGGCGATGAACTTCTCTTCGTTGCCTCAGCCGAAGCTGAAGATCAGATCAAGGGCTGCTTTATCGCTCAGTAGTATCTGTTCGCTCAGCCGGAATAGGTGGCGCGTTCTTAATAATCTGCCAGGACCCATATGCAGTTGCTAGAAAGAGCGGATAGCCCATCGCCAAATTAACCGTGCCCAAGAGATTCACATTTCCAGTTCTGTAAATCGGATACTGCACAGCGATTCGAGTAAAGAACATCGCCACCCAGAGCCAACTGGCCAGCATGTAAGCGCGCTTTCGCTCGGGATGGTTTCTCCACTTGAGGTTTTCGCCAAGAATCGGTCCGAGCAAGAGGCCGAGTATTGGCCAGCCAGCTAAATTAGCGATGAGGTAGACGGTGCCGTAACCCAAGTTGGTGAGAAGCTTTGGAATGTAGAGATCGCTGGGGTTACCAGTTCGGTTGGCAAACCAGGCGCAAATCAATACTCCGATAAATCCACTCACCGCGTGTTGAACGGTATCGCGCATCGCCAAGCGCGTAATGGTAAGAATTGCTGAAACTGCGATAGATGCAAAGAGGGCGCTCTGCAACTCATCTGTAACATTGAAAACAATGAGGAAGATGATTGTTGGGATACCCGAATCAATCAGCCCCTTCTTCCCACCAAAGGCGCTGAGTACTTTCTCTCGATCTTCTTGTTGACTCATGTGCGCCCCGTGGATCCAAAGCCACCGGTGCCACGGCCTGAACCAGGTAACTCTTCTACTTCGATAAATTCAGCTCGCTCAACTTTTTGGAAGACCAATTGCGCAATGCGATCACCACGTTTAAATGTGACGCTTTCGTGTGGGTCGTGATTAATCATGATGCACTGTAGCTCTCCGCGAAAGCCGGCATCGACCGTGCCGGGAGCGTTGACCATAGTGACACCATGCTTGATCGCAAGACCTGAGCGCGGATGCACAAGTGCGACATAGCCATCTGGCAACGCGATAGAGATTCCAGTAGGAACAAGTGCACGCTCACCAGGTGCCAGCGTTATATCGATACGAGAGACGATATCTGCTCCAGCATCTCCCCCCTTGGAATACTTCGGCAGCGGAAGATCAGGATCTAGCCGCGTAATCAAAACTTTGAGAGCACTCATGGATTGATATCAAACTCTGGATCAACAAAAGAGAGTAGTTCTGGATTTTTACGCATAGTCTCTAAATACTCAGCCGGTGCGTTCTCAAGGAAGTGTTTCATCGGCACGATGACAAAGAGTGAAGCGGCACGAACTGCAATTTCACCATCTGGTCCACCGAGTCTGCCCTCTGCTTCAGAGTAAACCTTCCGATTTACTTGTCCGGTAATGCGCGCAGTAATGTGAAGGCGGGTTCCGATTGGAACTGGCTTGAGGAAGTCGGTTTCTAAACGAGCAGTCACAGCAGGTGCGCGAAGCAACCACATCAACTTTCCAAGCGCTTCATCGAAGGCAAGAGATAAGAGACCACCGTGTGCCAGCCCTGGTGCGCCTTGATGATTTTCTGTCACGATAAATTCAGCGGTGATATCAGCGCCCTCACCAACGTGCGCAACAAGATGTAAGCCAGTTGGGTGAAGCTCTCCACAACCAAAGCAATGTTTGAAGTGGGATGGGATTTGAGTTCCCGTTTCTGGTGATTGCGGGTGTCGCTCTGGGATGAGCGCCCCTTCAGGAGGCGTTGTACTGGGAACGCGACTCATGTAGCAAGGTTACTTCATGGAGTGCATAAGGAGAGAATTGCAAGATAACCTAGCGCGCATGGTCTTCCGCGAAGTGATTCGTCCCCCACTCTGGGTGCTGGGCTTTATCTACTTCATGTTTCTCTCTCTGGTTATCGCGATCTGGGCCGCGCTCGATAACCGCAGCGCGCTGATTTCATGGATCGCCGCCACTGTCGGAGTTGTCGTAATTGCAATTCGTTGGCGTACTGAAATCACCCTCGATGGCAAAGAGTTACGAGTTGGAGCTGCTCATATAGAGATTAAGTATCTCAAAGAGGTATCTGCGCTTAGCAGCGAGGATATGCGCCGAATGCGCACTCGAGATGCTGATCCAGCTGCATTTCTATCTCTTGCTTTCTGGATTCCGACAGGGGTAAAGATTGTCCTGAGCGATGAAAGAGATAGCGTTCCCTACTGGTTAATCAGCGTAAGAAAATCTGAAGAACTTACGCGCACTCTTTACAGACTGCTTTAGCGCCTTCGCCCTTAGCAAGTTGTGTGATGTGATGGATCAAGAAGCATCGTGAACATGTAAATTCATCAACCTGTACCGGAACAACTCTGACCGCTAGCTGTTCGCCTGATAAATCCGCACCTGGAAGTTCAAGATTCTCTGCAGCTTCTGCTTCGTCCACATCAATCTGACCTGATTGCGCATCTACGCGCTTAGCCTTGAGTTCTTCTAACGATTCCTCATGAAGTTCCTCATCGGTCTTTCTGGGTGTGTCGTAATCTGTTGCCACTGCTCTCACCTCGCTTCCATTACTTGTGCCTTAACCTGCGCGAATAGTCGCGCATAGAGCGGCTCTATGGAGGTTACAACCCTCGGCGTGTCGCGTTTATTCCACCTTTGAGGTGGCAATTTCGATGGCTTTAGCCAATCCACCATCAACATAGGCGTGAATCGCAGTTCCATGCGCCAAATGCTCTTCGCTCAAGATCTCTCCAGTTTCATGGATAGCGCTGACCAAATCTCCTCGGTGGTACGGAATCACTGTGGAGATTTCAATCGCAGGATGTGGCAGCGATTTTTCAATTGCATGGACAAGGCCATCGATTCCAAACCCTGATCTGACAGAGAATGCATAGCTATTCGGTTCTTTACGCAGAATCTCCATAACAACATCAGGGCTAGCAATATCGACCTTGTTGATTGCGATAATTTCGGGGATATCTCCCCCACCAATCTCAGCAATAACTTGGCGGACGGCGCGTATCTGTTCAAAGGGATCAGGATGCGAACCGTCAACAACGTGCACAATCAAATCCGCACCAGAAACTTCCTCGAGCGTTGATTTAAAGGCATCTACGAGCTGATGTGGAAGATGGCGGACAAAACCGACTGTGTCGGAGAGAGTGTAGACGCGCCCTTCAGTAGTTTCGCATTTGCGAACTGTGGGATCCAAGGTTGCAAAGAGAGCGTTCTCCACCAGCACTCCAGCACCAGTGAGCGCATTGAGAAGTGAAGATTTACCAGCATTGGTATACCCAGCTATGGCAACTGAAGGAATATTGTTGCGTTTACGTTCTTGTCTTTTGGTATCGCGCGAGACTTTCATCTCAGCAATCTCGCGTCGTAGCTTTGCCATCTTGTCGCGAATTCTGCGACGATCCGTCTCAATCTTAGTTTCACCAGGTCCACGGCCACCGATACCTGCACCCCCTGCAGCACGACCTCCTACCTGACGTGAAAGTGAATCACCCCAACCGCGAAGACGTGGCAGAAGATATGCAATCTGCGCCAATTCAACTTGAGCTTTACCTTCTTTACTTTTGGCATGCTGGGCAAAGATGTCGAGAATGAGAGCGACTCGATCGACAACTTTGACCTTTAACTTCTCTTCCAATGTTCGAAGTTGTGAAGGAGAGAGTTCGCCATCGCAGACCACAGTATCTGCACCAGTTGAGACAACGAGTTGCCGTAGTTCGACTACCTTTCCTGAACCGATGTAGGTAGCAGGATCAGGCTTATCTCTACGTTGAATCAAACCTTCTAATACTTCAGAACCCGCAGTCTCGGCAAGCGCCTTGAGTTCTGCGAGTGAATTCTCGGCCATCTCAGCGCTGCCTTCAGTCCACACACCTACAAGTACAACTCTCTCCAGCTGGAGCTGGCGATACTCAGCATCGGAAATATCTTGAAGTTCTGTTGAAAAACCTTTAACGCGACGAAGTGCGTGGCGATCTACAAGCTCTTGCTGAGAATCTTCTTGGTAGCTATTTTCATCGGCATCGAAATCTGCCGCAGCGCGTGCTGATTCACGGAGCAGCTCATCAAATAACTTGTCATAGCTATCTTCGGGGGTCGTCATTACGCCAAATACTTTGAGATGTCATGGTCTGCAATCAATACAGCAGGTCCAATCAGGGTTGCATTTGAGTGACCATCGATATCAACAATCAAACGTCCTCCTGGTGGATAGATGGTCCAACGGCTCGGCAACGTTCCACGAGTATGAAGAGTTGCAGCAAGCGCAACTGCGCAGGTGCCTGTTCCGCATGAACGAGTCTCACCGCTGCCCCGTTCATGAACTCGCATACGGGCCTCGTTATTGGCCATGAGTTCAACAAACTCAACATTGACACCTTCTGGATAAGAAGATCGCGGTGAAACAAGGGGCGCTATTTCAAGTGTGCCTACTTCTTCAAGGCTATCGATGAAGACAACTGCATGTGGATTTCCAACGCTGATATTAAGCCCTGAGTAAGTCGCTCCATTGTGAGTTACCTCGATTTCTTCCATCTCGTCAGTAACTTGCCCCATATTTACTGAGATATCTCCTTCAAGGGGAACACGTAAATGTTTAACGCCGGCGCGAGTATTGATAGCGAAGATACCCTCTGGCTGATGGCCCCGTTCTACTAGGTAGCGAGCCATCACGCGAATACCATTTCCGCACATTTCAGCGATCGACCCATCAGAATTGCTGTAATCCATAAACCATTTTCCATCGGGCTTAGTGGCTCGAATAAAGCCATCGGCGCCGATGCCTGAGCTACGGTTGCAGATGGCAGCTATCTGAGTTGAGGTAATTGAATTCTGCGAATCAGGGTCAAAGAGAATGACAAAATCATTTTCGGTTCCGTGGCCATATGTGGCGATTATCGGTGAACTCATCAGGCTAGGAGTTTATCTTTTCTAGGATGGTCTCGAGTCGAGGTTGATGTGTGGCTACCCATTGAATTCTTTGGTCACGAGAGAACCAGGTTTCTTGGCGCCGGGCATATTGGCGGCTAGCTCTCTTTGTCTCTTCCTTCGCTTCGTCTTCAGACAGAGTGCCAGCGCGCATCGCCAAAATTTGCGCATACCCCAGAGCGCGCTGTGCAGTAGATCCGCGACGGATTCCTTGTGTAATGAGTTCATCTACTTCGGCGACAAATCCCTCTTCCCACATGCGATCCACGCGCAGATCAATACGTTCACGCAGATGCTCGCGATCCATGACCAAGCCAAACTGAAGCGCATCAGGAAAGCGTGAACTATCTTCACGGGGTAAGTTGGCAGTAAATGGCTTACCGGTAATTTCGATAACCTCGAGAGCTCTAATGATTCGGCGGATATTGGCGCGGTCAATGGCCAGCGCTGCTGCCGGGTCTAACTCTTGCAAGCGCTCAAAGAGATAGTTGGCACCGAACTCTTCTCCCAATTTTTCAAGGTTGGCGCGAACCTGGGGATCTGTATCTGGAAAATTCAGGTCATCCAGGATTGCCTTAATGTAAAGGCCAGTGCCTCCCACGATTAAGGCGTGTAGTCCTCTGTCATGAATTTCAGCAATGGCAGTGCGGGCGCGTTCTTGGTACCAGGCGACAGTTGAATCTTCCGTGACGTCGAGAACATCGAGCATGTGGTGGGCAATATTTCGGCGCTCAGTGACTTTCAATTTGGCGGTTCCGATATCCATTCCTCGATACAGCTGCATTGAATCCGCGTTGATGATCTCAGCGCCGATGCGCTCAGCGATATCCAGGGCAATGTCGCTCTTTCCAGTGGCAGTAGCACCGCAAATAACAATGACTTTACTCATTCTTAAGCACGAACTTTTGGCATTCCCAAAGTAGTAGATGCAGGTGCGGTGCGTGCTTGGTGTGCATCGCCCCCACGAGTGCGTGTTACTGAGATGGCATCGGCTAGCAGGTAATGTGCAGACGCCTCAGAAACCTTCACATCGACAATATCTCCAGGGCGAGCATCGGTATCTGCACTGAAATGAACGAGGCGAAAATCTTCTGTCTTACCCGTCATTCGAGATTGCGCTTCATCACGACGTCCCTCAACTTCTGAAACAAGTGCACGATGAACGCTTCCGATCGCTGATTGATTTACTGCAAGGGAGATCTTCTGTTGGTGCTCATGGAGACGGGTATAGCGCTCTCCAACAATCTCTTCTGCCACTTGATTAGGCATAGCACCGGCTGGAGTGCCTGGTCTGATTGAATACTTGTAGGTGTATGCAGCGGCAAACTTTGCTTGAGTTGTTAGATCGAGCGTTGCCTGGAAATCTTCTTCAGTCTCCCCTGGGAATCCAACGATGATATCCGTCGTAATCATCGCCTCTGGCATCGCGTCTCGTACTCGCTCAAGAATCCCCAGATACTTATCGGTGCGATACGAACGACGCATACTCTGCAGAATTGAATCCGAACCAGATTGAAGTGGCATATGAAGATGTGGCATGACATTGGCTGTCTGCGCCATCGCTTCAATGACATCATCTGTGAAATCACGTGGATGCGGCGACATAAAGCGGACTCGCTCCAAGCCTTCAATCTTGCCGGCCTCACGCAATAGATTGGCAAAGGCGCCTCTATCGCCAAACTCAACGCCGTATGCATTGACGTTCTGGCCAAGGAGAGTAATTTCGATAACGCCTTGATCAACCAGCGCTCTCATCTCGGTCAAGATATCTGCAGGCTGGCGATCTTTCTCAACTCCACGCAGAGTTGGGACGATACAGAAAGTACAGGTGTTATTGCATCCAACTGAGATTGAGACCCACGAGGTAAACGCTGAGAATCTGCGCGCTGGCAAGGTAGATGGGAAGTGCTCGAGAGATTCCAAGATCTCAATCTGCGCTTCCTCCTCGATGCGGGCGCGCTCAAGCAGCACAGGTAGCGAACCTACGTTATGAGTTCCAAAAACCACATCGACATACGGGGCTTTTTTGAGAATGAGTGATTGATCCTTCTGGGCCAGACATCCACCGACAGCAATCTGCATTCCCGGATTCTTCTTCTTGATGGGAGCTAAGAAACTTAAGTTTCCGTAGAGTTTGTTATCTGCATTTTCACGGACTGCGCAGGTGTTGAAAACGACGATATCTGCCTGACTTCCTTCTGCGACGGGAAGATACCCTGCTTCATCTAAGAGGCCAGCGATTCTTTCGGAATCGTGCACATTCATCTGACACCCGTAGGTTTCAACGAGATATGTGCGAGTCATAAGACTCATCTTATTTCAGGACTAGTTGGTGATGCGAATTGGTGCGATACCACGAGCAATCTGACGCTCGAAATGGACCTCGCGCTTGTCGTTAAAGACTGCAGCAGCCTTGTAAGTCACATCCATAAATGCTTTAAGTTCATCGCGAGCCTTAAGGCCATCACCAGAGAGATCTTCTCTCTCAAAAACTTTCCACGCACGCAATACTGGCGCCACCACATCATCTAAGTGCTGCTGCAGGTCATAGATACCGGCGAGGGCAATCTGAACTGCCTTTCGCCCAAAGCCCGGCATATTGGCGCCCGGCATATCGAAGTTTGTTACTACATCTGCAATTGCACGCATGGCTGCATTTGGCTCCATATCAAGAGCTGCAGAAAGAGTGTTGCGATAAAAAAGCATGTGTAAGTTTTCATCGAGCGCAACGCGCTGCATCATATTTTCAGCAATGGGATCGTCAGAGAGTTT
>CAZHPQ010000010.1:0-24217 GCA_964533845.1 uncultured Candidatus Planktophila sp. | reverse complement strand
GGCCGCAGTTAGTGGCAACTGCGAGATCTGCAATCGTGGTGTCTTCTGTTTCACCAGAACGGTGCGACATCATGCTGCGGTAGTTGGCGCGATGTGCCAAATCAACTGCATCAAGAGTCTCGGTCAGCGTTCCAATCTGATTTACCTTCACAAGAAGTGCATTTGCAGTATCTGTCTCAATTCCCTTAGCAAGACGCACTGGGTTGGTAACAAATAGATCATCGCCCACGATTTGAATCTTTGAGCCAAGGGAAGAAGTCATTGACTTCCAGCCAGCCCAATCTTCTTCATTAAGTGGATCTTCGATAGAGACGATTGGGTATGCGCTCACAAGCTCTGCGTAATACGCAATCATTTCATCGGATGAACGCAAAGAGCCTTCAAACTTGTACTTGCCGTTGTCATGGAATTCAGTTGCAGCAACATCCATTGCAAGTGCGATTTCAGAACCTGGCTTAAAGCCTGCTGCTGTAATTGCTTCGATGATGAGATCGAGAGCTGCGCGGTTGCTATCGAGGTTTGGTGCAAAGCCACCTTCATCACCGACAGAGGTAGCAAGTCCTCGCTTCTTAAGAACTGCCTTGAGTGCGTGATAAATCTCAGCGCCCCAGCGAAGTGATTCGCGGAAAGATTCTGCACCGATTGGAGCAATCATGAATTCTTGAATATCAACGTTGGTATCAGCATGTGCGCCACCGTTGAGAATGTTCATCATTGGAACAGGCAACACATGTGCATTTGGTCCGCCGACATAACGGAAAAGTGAAAGATCTGAAGATTCAGCCGATGCCTTTGCAACAGCGAGTGAAACTCCGAGGATGGCATTTGCGCCAAGTCGTGACTTGTTTGGAGTTCCATCAAGTTCAATCATCTCTGAGTCAATCAGGCGCTGATCTTGTGAATCGTAACCCTCGATTGCTGGGGCAATCTCATCGTTAACAAAAGCAATTGCCTTCTGAACGCCTTTACCGAGGTAGCGACCTTTATCGCCATCGCGAAGTTCTGAAGCTTCAAATGCTCCAGTTGATGCACCGCTTGGAACAGCAGCGCGTGCCTGGGTGCCATCTTCTAATTGAACTTCTACTTCAACAGTTGGGTTTCCGCGGGAATCAAGAATTTCGCGAGCGTAGATTGCGTCGATAATTGCCATGAAGAGTCTCCTAGAGGTAAAAAACTTGGAACACAGCGCTCAACGCTGAACGTCAGGAGGCAATCCTATCGCGAACTTAGGAGTGCTTTTCGGCAGTTTCAATCTCGCGGATCATCTCGCGCGCCTTGGCGCGAAGGGCGTTTTCAGGGTCAATCCCATTTTCATGAGCCCAGGCAATTACTGACGCAAGTGCATCCCCTACAGATTTCTCAGTTGCTGCGCTATCACTTGTATGCGAATCGATTTTGAGTGCAACGTTATATTTCTCAGCGCGATAAAGAATTTTGGCAACTAGTGGAAGTGCTGGCTGAGACATCGCTATTCCATCAACTGCTGAAGTGCGCCCCTTTTCGCGTGCTTTAATCGCTTCCCAGTTTTCAATGATTTCATCAGTTCCACTGACTTCGAGGTTCTCAAAGACATGTGGGTGGCGGCTAATCAACTTATCTGCGATAGCGCCGGCGACATCATCGATGGTGAATGGATCCGTGGGGTGGTCTTGCGCGATACGTGAATGGAAATAGACCTGCAACAGAACATCGCCAAGTTCTTCGCGCATACCAGCGCGGTCATCTGTTTCGATTGCATCGATAAACTCGTAGGACTCTTCCAGCAAATACTTAATCAGCGATTGATGAGTCTGTTCGGCATCCCAAGGACATCCGCCTGGTGAGCGGAGTCGATCCATGACTTCTACAAGTCGGAGAAGTTCTGAACCTGCCATTAGTAAAACTACTTGCCAGAAGGAACGACTGCAGATCCTGCTGAATCTTTAGCCACGATGTCACCTTGTTCGATATCCCAAACGCCATAGCGAGGATTGACAGTGACCTTGAGTTCCTTAGCCTTGGCAGTAACTAGCTGTCCGATGCGCGCTGAAATTTCTTCATCAGGGATACCTGATTGGCGTAGGGCTTCTGCAATCAGATCTGAAGTCATGACTGCCTTTACATACTTTTCAAAGTTTGATGGTGCGATATTGGCTGTCACTAAATTACGAGGAAGCTCGCTCTCGCCACCAACTTGAGCGATGAGCTCCGCTTTGCGCTGGGCAATCTGTGTTGGGGTTATTTCAATTTTTAGTTCTTTAGCAATCTCTTCAAAGAGCTGGGTGATGATGGTAAAGCGCAGTTCTCCGCGGTTGAGTTCTTCGCCAGTTGTCAGCTGCATCCCTGTTGTATCAACCTTGGCGCGTTCGGCAAGAACTTCATCAACAACGGCTTGCGCATCTGCCTGCGAGATAGTGACATCTCCGATAGTTGCTGCGCTATCAATTCGTCCGCACCCTGTGAGCGCTAGAACTGAGATAACACCTAGGAGTGCTAGAAACTTCTTCACGTAGAGCTCGCTTTCATTCATTCTTACTCTGTTAGTTGATGCAGGGAGGCTGATGCCCAATCCAGAAGAGAAGTATCCCCTAAAACTTTGGATCCTTCTGCCGTAGGAGTCCATGCGGCCGCACGGGGAATTGCAATCATCACAGTATTTGTGGCGGTCTTATAGAGCGAACCAGGGAAGAGTCGGTTAAGGCGGAGCTGCTTAGATTCTGGCAGAACTAGCGGTGAAATTCGTAAGAACTTTCCAGCCGCCACAACTTCTGAAATACCTAACGATTTAGCGAAGGCGCGAAGTTCGGCAACAACAAGCAGTGATTGGGCTTCGGGTGGAAGTTCACCGAAGCGATCGATGAGCTCTTCACGAATGGACTCAACATCTTCTTTACTGCGCACATCCGCCAGGCGACGATAGAGATCAAGTCGCAAACGTTCGCCCGGCACATATTCTTGAGAAAGGTGTGCGTTGACAGGTAGCTCAACCTTGCATTCGTGGTTCTTTTCATCAGTTTCGATGATGCCAGTTTTGTAATCGTGGACCGCTTCACCGACCATACGCATATAAAGATCAAAGCCAACATCAGCGATATGGCCTGATTGTTCGCCACCCAATAGATTGCCAGCGCCGCGAATTTCGAGATCTTTTAGAGCAACACGCATGCCAGAACCTAAATCGGTATTGGTGGCGATTGTCTTGAGGCGATCGAGTGCGACCTCAGAGAGCGGCTGATCGGCGGGATAGAGGAAATATGCATAAGCGCGTTCGCGGCCACGTCCAACGCGGCCACGTAATTGATGCAACTGAGAAAGACCGAAATTGTCAGCGCGCTCAACAATAAGAGTGTTGGCATTTGCGATATCTAAACCACTTTCCACAATTGTCGTGCAGACCAAGACGTCGAAGTCACGATTCCAGAATGCAAGAATCACATCTTCTAAAGCAGCTTCTCCCATCTGACCATGTGCAATTCGAATGCGCGCTTCCGGTACCAACTCTTGAATCTTGGCAGCGGCTCGATCAATAGATTCAACTCGGTTATGTAGATAGAAAATCTGACCATCGCGCAGAAGTTCGCGGTGAATGGCCGCCTTAATCTGCGCATCGTCAGCTGGTCCCACATAGGTCAAGATGGGATGGCGCTCTTCTGGTGGCGTTGTAATCGTCGACATCTCACGGATACCGGTAACTGCCATCTCAAGTGTGCGCGGAATAGGCGTTGCCGACATCGCCAGCACATCTACCGTTGTGCGCATCTTCTTGAGCGACTCTTTCTGCTCAACGCCAAATCGCTGTTCTTCATCGACAATAACAAGGCCCAAATCTTTAAAGGTGACATCTTGCGATAAGAGCCTATGTGTACCTACGACAACATCGATAGAACCAGCAGCTAGCTCTTGCAGTATCTCTTTACTTTCTTTGGCAGTGTTGAAACGCGAAAGGCCTGCAACGCGGATAGGAAAACCGGAATAACGTTCTGCGAAGGTCTTGGAATGTTGCTGAACCAGAAGCGTTGTGGGTACAAGTACGGCTACTTGTTTTCCATCCTGCACAGCTTTAAATGCAGCGCGAATCGCAATTTCAGTCTTTCCATATCCAACATCGCCACAGATGATGCGATCCATTGGGTAAGGACGTTCCATATCGCGCTTTACATCTTCGATTGTTGAAAGTTGATCAGGTGTTTCAATGTAAGAGAAGGCATCTTCTAGCTCGCGCTGCCAAGGAGTATCTGCCGAGAAAGCAAAGCCGGGTGCGCTGGTGCGCGCTGCATAGAGACGGATTAATTCACCGGCAATTTGGCGCACTGCTTTTCGTGCACGACCCTTTGCCTTCTGCCATTCACCACTGCCAATGCGGTGCACCGTTGGAGTTTCTCCACCAACATACTTACTTACTTGCTCCAAAGTATCTGTTGGAACAAAGATACGGTCACCTGGTTGGCCACGTTTGGCGGGCGCATATTCAATAACTAAGTATTCGCGCGTTACTCCACCAACAGTTCTTTGGATGAGTTCAACATATCTACCGATTCCATGTTGTTCATGGACTACGAAATCTCCAGAGCGTAGTTCGAGTGGATCAATAGCTTGCTTGCGCTTAGAAGGCATGCGCGCATCTTTTGTTGTGGTCTTACTGCCCGATAAGTCTCGTTCTGTAACGACCAGAATGCCCGCATGTTCGCTATGGAAACCAAAACCAAGAGTTGATTGCGTGATGTGAATAGAGCCCTTTGTTGGCGTCGCGCTCAGTGACTGCACCATCTGCACGGGCAAGTCTGCATCACGGAAGATGCCGGCATAGCGCTCAGCCATACCGTGGCCAACTGTTGAAAAGATTACAGTCTCGTGTGCTTCTAGCCCTGTTCGCAAACGTTCGCAGAGCGCCTCAATATTTCCACGCATTGGATCAATCGCTGCAATATCGAGAAAGTGCGCATCGGTATCGAGATCGCTTCCAAATGGGTTAAGGGCTCCAGTAGGTATGCCAAGTGAGGTTAACTCTTCTCGTAGCGCTTCCCAGGAAAGATACGTGACTTTCTCAACTGGTAGAGGCGCACTCGCGCCAACTGCAGCGTTTGACCAAGAGGCTTCTAAGAATTCTTCATTAGTCTCGATGAGATCTGCAGTACGTGAACGAATTCGTTCGTCATCAATGAAGAGGATTTCGGTCTGCGCCGGCATGCGTTGCGCAATGGTATTGAAATCATCCGTCAGCAAAGGAATAAGAGATTCCATGCCATCAACAGTGATGCCGTCTGCAATCTTTCCAATGATTTCGAGGGCACCTGGGTATTGGCTCTTTAGCTTCTCGGCTCGCGCACAGATCTCTTCATTGAGCAAGAATTCACGGCAAGGCAGGATAGAAATTTTTCCAATAACAGCTTCACTTGTGCGCTGATCTGCAACTTCAAAGTAGCGAAGCTCTTCAATCTCATCACCAAAGAAATCGATACGAACCGGATGCATCGCAAGTGGTAGAAAGACATCGACGATTCCACCGCGAACCGCAAATTCACCACGCTTTTCAACCAGGTCAGTTCTTGTAAATGCCAGCTCTGTGAGATGAGTTATAAGTTCGGTTAACCCAATTTCTTGACCAATCTCAAGAGTCCAGAGTGGTTTCGTGGCAAGAGATGCAATAAAACGATGGATAACAGCACGCACCGGAGCGACCACAACTGGATGTTCTGCATCGGAAAGTTGTAGCGAATACAGCGTTGAAATTCTCTGAGCAACTGTGTCACTGCGTGGACTTAGTCGTTCGTGTGGAAGCGTTTCCCAAGCCGGAAATTCATACACACGCGAATGTAGATCGCGCAGACTCTCAGCAAGATCCTCTGCAGAACGTGAAGAGCTTGTGACTACCAAGACTGGGTGTTGCTGCGCTTTGAGAGCGATTAAGAATGGATAGCTCGGAGGTGCTGCAATGATTTTGGCTGAGTCTGATTCGAGCGCGGCGAGAACTTCAGTATCACTATGTAATACCGAGAGAATTCCCCTCATAGAAGACGCCTCCAAACGACTCAAAGCCCCGCTTCACAAAGTGAGGGGGGCGAACAATCACAGTCTATCGACCTCGCTCAACCTGCGATAATTCGCAGGTGACTCAGGCGCCAAATCAGAATCTTGAAGCCAAGAGCATCGTTGAATCCGACGATGCCACCTTGCGCAGCGATGTGCGTCGCCTTGCTGATTTGTTGGGCCAATCTCTTGTGCGTCAAGAAGGTCAACAACTTCTCGATCTCGTTGAAACTGTGCGCAAGAGTGTCCGTGAAGGCAGCGGCGTTGAAATTCTCGACAAGCTAACTGTTGATGAATCAGTGCAACTGGTGCGAGCATTTAGCACCTATTTCCATTTAGCAAATGTGGCTGAGCAAGTGCACCGCTCCCGTGTTCTCGCTGAAGTTCGCGAACGTGGTGGCTCTTGGATCACTCGCGCTATCGACAAAATTGAAAGCGCCATTAACAATCCGGTTTCTGGCCATGAAATCACTCAGCAAGATTTAATTAAGTGGATAAATGAACTCAATGTGCGCCCAGTCTTTACGGCGCACCCGACTGAAGCTGCCCGTCGCTCTATCCTCAGCAAGTTAGGGGAAATCGCATCTTTGCTAGATACCCCCAAGTCAGTGACACAAGAAGAGCGCTTAGCTGAAACCGTTGACTTGCTCTGGCAGACAGATGAGTTGCGCCTTGATCGCCCAGAACCGCTCGATGAAGCGATGAATGCTCTCTATTACCTTGATGATCTTTCAACCAATACAGTTCCTGAAGTGCTGAATGATTTTGCACGCGAACTCAAGCGCCTCAAGATTGATTTACCTGTAACCGCTCGCCCACTTACATTTGGTACCTGGATCGGCGGAGATCGCGACGGCAACCCCAACATCACTCCTGAAATCACCGAAGAAGCAGTTGTGCTTCAGGTCAACCACGCCATCCGCACCACGATAGCTGCGATGAACCGACTTCGTCAGATGCTCTCGGTCTCAACTCGAATTGCAGGTGCAACGCCTGAACTCAGTGCATCAGTAGAAAAAGACTTGAAGAACATCCCAGAATTTGAACCACGTTTCTTGCGCCTTAATGTGCAAGAGCCTTACCGTCTTAAAGCCACAGCGATTGTGCACCGTTTAGCTTTCACACGTAGCCGCCATGCAGCTCGTGGGCCACATGTGCCAGGCCGCGACTATAAGAACACTGC
The DNA here is from genome assembly GCA_964533845.1 of uncultured Candidatus Planktophila sp. GTDB lineage: Bacteria > Actinomycetota > Actinomycetes > Nanopelagicales > Nanopelagicaceae > Planktophila. Next base: position 17,028 of record CAZHPQ010000010.1, on the reverse strand, counting down.
CGAACTACTAGCTGATCTGACTTTGATGCGCGATTCACTCTTTGCCCACCGCGGAGAATTGCTGGCTACAGGCCTACTTGAGCGCACTATCCGCACCGTTGCTGCCTTTGGCCTCACCCATGCAACTCTTGATATCCGCGAACACTCAGATGCTCACCACAACGTTCTGCAGCAACTCATCGGTGGTAACTACAAAGAACTTTCGCATGACGAAAAATTCCCAGTTCTGATCGAACACTTGGCCTCAGATAAGAAGTTTGATACTTCTTCCCTTGATGCTGCTGCTAGCAAGACTCTCAACACCTTTGTTGCCATTGCAGATTTGATTGAAAGATTCGGTCCAGAAGTAATTGAGACCTATATCGTTTCGATGACTAAGGGCGCAGATGATCTGATTGCTGCAACAGTTCTTGGTAAGCAGGCAGGGCTCGTGGACATCTCACGTGGAGTCGCAAAAATTGGCTTTGCCCCGCTTCTTGAAACTGTTGCAGAACTTCGCGCAGCAGGTGAAATTCTTGAGAAGATGCTCGCCAATCCCACCTATCGCAAGGTCGTTGAGCTTCGCGGAAATGTACAAGAAGTGATGTTGGGTTATTCAGATTCAAATAAAGATGCGGGAATCGCAACATCGCAATGGGAAATCCATCGCGCACAACGCATCCTGCGCGATGTGGCAAAGAGCCATGGCGTAAAGCTTCGCCTCTTCCATGGTCGTGGTGGTTCCGTTGGCCGTGGTGGCGGTCCAACATACGACGCACTTGTCGCGTTGCCTTGGGGTTCAGTCGATGGACAGATCAAGATGACTGAACAAGGTGAAGTCATTTCAGATAAATACGCGCTTCCTGCGTTGGCACGCGAAAACGTTGAACTCACACTTGCTGCATCCCTGGAAGCGACAATTCTTAATCGTGGACCACGCCAAAGCAAAGAAGATTTGAATAAGTGGAATGAGTGTATGAATCTGGTGAGTGATAACTCATTTAAGACTTATCGCGCGCTCGTCGACCACCCAGATCTTCCGGCTTACTTCTATGCATCAACTCCAGTTGAGCAGCTCGGAAATCTCTTCTTAGGTTCTCGCCCATCACGTAGACCAGATGCCGCAGGTGGCCTTGATTCACTCCGCGCAATTCCTTGGGTCTTTGGTTGGACCCAATCACGTCAGATTGTTCCGGGTTGGTTTGGCGTTGGTTCTGGCCTCAAAGCTGCGCGCGAAGCAGGTAAGAGCGATGTGCTGCAGCAGATGCTCCGTGAATGGCACTTCTTCTCAACATTTATCAGCAACGTTGAGATGACTTTAGCTAAGACCGATTTAGTAACTGCAAAGCGTTACGTCGAAACTCTAGTTCCAAAAGAACTCCATCACTTCCTCGACACCATTACTGCAGAATTCCAGCTGACTGTTGACGAAATCTTGAAGCTGACAGGAAAGAGTTCACTCCTTGGCGATCAAGCAGTTCTTGCTCGTACTCTGCAGGTGCGCGATACCTACCTTGCACCTCTGCAACTGCTGCAGGTAACTCTTCTGAGCCGAGTACGCCAAGAAGGCGCAGCTGCTGATCCAACTTTGATTCGCGCGCTCTTGTTAACTATTAATGGTGTTGCAGCGGGCTTACGTAATACCGGCTGATTAAGCCTTTCTTCCCGCAACATAGACCTGCAGGACTTTTATTTCGCTCACCTTCACTGGGGCGATTTTGAGCGGATTCTGATCCAACACGACAAAGTCAGCATCCGCGCCCACTTCAATTACGCCCTTGTTCCAGAAGTTTGAATACGCCGCATCTTGAGTGTAATGAACTAATGAATCTTCAAGTGAGACAGACTCCTGCGGGCTCCAAACCTGAGTACTTCCGAGCGCAGTGCGATGAGTAGGAACAGCAAGTGCTTCCAGTGGGACATGGCTAGTCACAGGCCAATCACTTCCATAACCAATACGCGCACCGCTTCTTTGTAGCGAAGCCAATTGATATTGCTGGTTGTTGCGCTCGGTTCCAATACGAGGCTCAATCAGTTGAGCATTCATCGGATCTAGATAGGTCCAGAGCGGTTGGATATTTGCGATGACGCCAAGGGATGAAAAACGTGGCAGATCATCTGGATGAATCAGCTGTGCATGTGCAATAACAGGTCTGCGATCCCAACGAGGATTAACTCTTGTCACTGCTTCAATGGCATTGAGCGCTTGGCGAATTGCGGCATCTCCGATGGCATGGGCATGAATCTGAAAACCGAACGCATCAAAGTGAACCATCGCATCAATAAGTTCATCTTCATCCCAGATAAGTAGGCCCTTTGATTTCGGATCATCAAGATATGGCTCAAGGAGCGCTGCCGTACCTGCCGACAGTGCACCATCGCAGATAAATTTGATGGTCTTTGCACTTAAATGCGAACTGCTTGGCAGAGCTTCAATCTCGCTGCGGAAAGAAACGAAGTCTTTGCTGTAGCTGCGCCAAGTATCTGGTTGCGCCAAGAAGAAGAGATTGGTGTCGATGGTGAGCGCTCCACTTTTATCAGCTGCGATATACGCCTCAGGCATTCCAGGTTCGACCCATGCATCAGTTGCGCTTGTAACGCCAGATTCAAGATAGCGCTGACAAGCCCAAGCGATTGCTGCAACGTCATCGCTCAAGGTTCGCTTTGGTGCAGCTCCTAAAACTAAATCGATAGCAGATGGCTCGCGCAGAGTTCCTTTTGGAGATCCATCGCTATAGCGAGCAATAGTTCCTCCGTCAGGATCAACTGTTGCCTTTGTTATTCCAGCAACCTCTAACGCTTTGGAATTGACCCACACTGTGTGGTGATCTACTGCGTGCAGCACAATCGGAATATCGCGCGATGCTTCATCAAGAGCTGCTGCCTCAAAATCTCCACCGGCGACAACGGAAGCTTCATAAGCGCCGCCAATGACCCAAGTAGCGTTTGGATTATTGGTGATGTAGGAGCGAACAGCTGCAACAATTTCAGCAACGCTTTGTAGTCCATTGACGTTGGGACCTTGGCTTTCACGACCAGCAAAGAGTGGATGTGCATGCGCATCAATGAAGCCAGGTGCAAGAAACTTTCCAGCTAAATCAATAACTTCATCACTCTTCGCTTGCAGCGCATCAACGCCGAGTGCGATGACCTTGCCTGATTCAACAAGGACTGCATTTGTATAAGTACCGCGCGAGCACCAGATTTCACCGTTGGTGAATAGGGTCTTCATAGCGCTTTAGGAGTTAAATTTCGATTGGGTGAGATCAAGCCCTTTTTCAATCAGGAATTCCACGCAATCTGCGCCACGATCAATAAACTCTTCTAAATCCTTCTTCTCTTCTTTACTAAATTGTTTTAAAACAAAATCGCCTGGATCTTGCTGCCCCATGGGACGGCCGATTCCAAGTCGCACGCGGAAGTAATTAGGAGTTCCAAAAGATGATGTCAGTGATTTCAAACCATTATGTCCGTTATCCCCACCAGCGACTTTGGCGCGTATTGCAGCGTATGGAATATCAAGTTCATCATGGAGAACGATGATGTTGGCCGGTTCAACGGAATAGAAAGTTGCTAGCGCCTTGATAGGGCCGCCGGATTCATTCATATAGCTTTTGGATTTAGCCAGAATAATCGAGTGGGCATCGACTCCAACGCCCAATTTGTAAGCGGCAATATCGCTACGAGATTTATGCGAAGTAAGTTTTACGTTGTGACGTTTTGCTAGATGGTCAATGACCATCTGACCCACATTGTGACGGGTGGCAGCGTATTCATCCCCGGGATTACCGAGACCCACTACCAACCACGTCATAAGTGAAAGGGTAAAGGTTGTTAGTCCTTCTTCTCAGCATCTGCAGCAGGTGCCGCAGTTGCATCGGCTGCAGGTGCTGCAACAGCAACTTCTTCAACAGCTGTTGAGCGCTCTGAAAGGTGAACGATGATTGTGTTCGCTGGGCTGACAAGTGTTGTGCCTGCAGGAAGAACAACATCTGAAGCGTGCTTCGAAGTTCCAGCAGCCATTCCTTCAATGTTAAGAACAAGGAACTTAGGAATAGAAGTTGCTTCAGCTTCGATTTCAATTGTGTTGTGCTGAGTCTCAAGAATTCCGTCTGGATCGTGCTTACCTTCAGTGTGAACAGGAACAGCAACAGTTACCTTCTCGCCGCGACGGACAAGAACAAGGTCGATGTGCTCAAGAATCTGCTTGAGTGGGTGACGAACTACAGACTTAGGAAGTGTGAGCTCTGTCTTTCCATCAATATCAATATTGAGAAGAACGTTTGACTCTTTAAGAGCTACGCCGAGTTCGCGCGCTGGAAGAGTGATGTGAAGTGGCTTTTCACCATGTCCGTAGATAACAGCAGGAACTTGACCTGCAACGCGTGCGCGACGTGAAGCACCCTTACCGAATTCGGTACGTGTAACGCCCTTGATTGATACCTCTGCCATTTTGATGCTCCTTCGTTGCTGTTATCGAACCTCTTTGTGTTGCGAAGTTCCAGCAGGAGTTGATACCTACGCCGTCGATCACGGATAAATTTCACCCTCGCCGGAACGAGGTGAAGGTTAGCGTGACTTAGCTGTGCCCGTCAAAAAGGCTGGTAACTGAGCCATCTTCGAAGACTTCACGGATGGCGCGCGCTAAAAGTGGTGCAATTGAGAGAACGGTCAATTTATCGAACTTCTGGTCTTCAGAAAGTGGCAGTGAATCAGTTACTACGACCTCAACAGCCCTTGAATCGCGCAGCCTTTCGACCGCTGGACCTGAGAAGACTGCATGAGTTGCCGCGATGATTACATCTTTAGCGCCGCCTTCAAAGAGCGCATCTACTGCCTTAGTAATTGTTCCAGCGGTATCAATCATGTCATCGATAACAACGCAGGTACGTCCTTCAACTTCACCGACTACTTTGCCAACGACTGCTTCGTTAGGAATCAGCGGATCGCGAGTCTTATGGATAAATGCAATTGGGCAACCACCAAGAAGTTCTGACCAACGTTCTGCAACGCGCACACGACCAGAGTCTGGCGAAACGATGGTGAGTTTAGAGCGATCTACCTTACTGCCAACATAGTTAGCGAGCATTGGAAGTGCGAAGAGATGATCTACGGGACCATCAAAGAATCCTTGAATCTGTGAGGTGTGAAGATCAACCACCATCAAGCGATCGGCGCCAGCTGTTTTAAATAAATCTGCCATAAGTCGCGCAGTAATAGGTTCGCGTCCGCGGCTTTTCTTATCTTGACGAGCATAAGCATAGAAAGGTGCAACAACGGTGATGCGCTTGGCAGATGCGCGCTTGAGCGCATCAATCATGATGAGCTGTTCCATGATCTGCTTGTTGATGGGAGCAGAATGTGACTGAATCACAAATGCATCGCAACCACGAACTGATTCTTCAAAGCGAACGAAAATTTCTCCGTTGGCGAAGTCATATGCCGATGTTGGAGTAAGTGGAATGCCAAGCTCTGTTGCTACTTGTTCTGCTAACTCTGGGAATCCGCGGCCTGAAAAAAGACGAAGTTTTTTCTCTGACGATAAACGGATCTCGCTCAAGGAAGTTAGCCCTTCTGCTCGTCGTTGCTGTGGCGCGCAGCCGCCTCAGCTGATTTAGTGCCAGGACGCTTGCGCAGAACCCAACCTAGTACATTTCGCTGCTTTGCCCTACCGACACCAATTGCGCCGGCGGGAACATCTTCAGTAATGACAGAACCGGCAGCTGTATATGCGCCATCTCCAATTGTCACTGGTGCAACGAGCATTGAATCGCTGCCGATACGGACGTGATCACCCACGACTGAATAGTGCTTTTCGACGCCGTCGTAGTTAACAAAGATAGTTGCAGCGCCGATATTTGTTCCTTCACCAATTACAGCATCTCCAACATAGGAAAGGTGTGGAACTTTGGAGCCTTCACCCAGCGTTGCATTCTTCATCTCAACGTATGCGCCAACTTTTGAACCGTTGAGCAGCTTTGTTCCGGCTCTTAGGTAGGCATACGGCCCCACATTTACACCCTCGCCGATAACGGCTTCGGTGCACTGTGATTCAAGTACATGGGCATTTGCTGCAACTGTGCAATCAATCAACGTTGTGCGAGGGCCAATAACCGCCCCACTAGCAATTGTGGTGGCGCCGTGAATCGCAGTTCCGGGAGCAAGCACTACATCAGGTGCAATTGTTGCGGTGGTATCTACCCATGTTGTTAATGGATCAACTATGGTGACGCCAGCCTTCATTAAATCTTCATTGATGCGATCGCGTAAGAGCGCCGCTGATTCTGCCAATTGCACTCGGTCATTAACGCCGAGGATTTCAATGAAATCATCAATGAGAACGGCGGCAATCTTTCCGCCTTCGTTACGCAAAATTTCGATAACATCGGTCAAATAGAGCTCACCCTGCGAATTATCGTTTTTGAGTTTTCCAATAGCGCTGGCTAATTTGGCAGCATCGAAGGCATAAACACCAGAGTTAACTTCGATGATCTCGCGCTGGATTTCATCAGCATCGCGTTCTTCAACGATACGAAGTAGAGAAGCGTCATCACCACGAATAATGCGGCCATACCCGGTGGGATCTGGATGTTCGGCAGTCATTACGGATGCGGTGTAGCCACCTGCATGGTGTTCTTCCAGAAGCTGAGCAAGAGAAGTTCCGGTCAGCATGGGTGTATCGCCGGCGAGAACCAGGATGGTGCCACTGGGATTAAGTCCGGCGAGCGCTAACTGAGTTGCATGTCCGGTACCGCCGCGTTTTTCTTGGAAGACGGTGACAGCGCTTGGTGCGATCTCTGCAATATGCGCTTCAACTTGTTCACGACCTGCGCCAACAACAACGCGTACGTTCTTAGGGGCGAGCGCCTCAACTGCGTTAAGAACATGGCCGACCAATGTGCGACCTGCAATTGGATGTAAGACCTTGGGTGTACTCGACTTCATGCGAGTTCCTTCACCAGCAGCGAGAATCACTACGGTTTCAAGGCTCATGTCGTAAGTCTACCTGTGGCTCCGCTCTTTACTACTGCGGAGCAATTGCTCCGCCACCAGGTATCGATCCTGGACCCTGGGCTTCAAAGGCCCATGTGCTAGCCACTACACAATGGCGGAACCTATATTCTCCCTTATCTTCGGCAGTGCTCGCGACCACTAAACTCATTTCTTATGGGAAGCCAATCACATGAGCGCGATGAAGTAGACCGCCTCATAGCCGCTTGGAAGCGCGAACGCCCTGATTTAGACCTCTCTCCCCTTGCAGTCCTTAGTCGCATCACCCGCATTGCGCGCCATCTCGATATTGCTCGCCGCGATGCATTCGGAGATCTAGAAAATTGGGGATTCGATGTTCTTGCAGCCCTACGAAGAGCTGGCGAACCACATCAGCTTTCACCTGGTCAGCTAATGCAGGAAACTCTTGTAACAAGCGGAACTATGACCAATCGACTTGATCGCTTAGAAGAGTTGCAACTTATTACTCGCGAACCAGATCCCAGCGATGGTCGCGGCTCACTTGTCACACTTACCCGCGCAGGAATGCGCGCAGTTGATTCAGCTATGGAAGATCTCTTAGAGAACGAGCGCGAACTTCTGCAGAATCTGAGCGCAAAAGATCGCGAAGTTCTGGCAGATTTGCTGAGCAAACTTGTTACTGAATTTGATGAGAATTAATTAGTTACTAATTACTTTGGCGCCATGAACTGGGCCATGTGCTCGCGCTACGCTGCCGACAACTCCGCTGGCTGTTAAGGCAACTGCTAAATCTAAACCGGAATCTTCATCGGCTACCAAGAATGCAACTGTTGGACCCGAGCCAGAGACGATGGCACCCAGTGCTCCGTAATCCCGTCCTACTTCAAGAACCAGACTTAAGGCTGGTCGCAGAGAACATGCCGCGTTCTGTAAATCGTTAGTCAGGGCTCGTCCCACTGCCTCGGCATCAGCGGCTAGAAGTGATTGCATCAATACATCGGAGACTTGAGGAGCTGCGACATCTAATTCAGCGCGCATGCGATCGCATTCGCCATAGACGGCAGGAGTTGAAAGGCCAACGCTGGAGAGCGCAAGAACCCAGTGATAGGTGCCGCGCGAGAGAGCGGCGGTGAGTTGATCACCATGGCCTTGGCCAATCGCAGTTCCGCCAGAGATCATAAATGGCACATCGCTACCTAATTCAGAACCCAGAGCATGCAGCTCTTCGCGCGACATTTCTAGCTGAAAGAGCGCATCCATCGCGACCAAAGTGCCTGCTGCATCTGCGCTTCCGCCTGCCATACCGCCTGCTACAGGAATAGATTTCTTAATCTCAATATGCACATCGGTATCAAACTCAAATTTTTCACCAATCAACTGCGCTGCCTTGACCGCAAGATTGGAGTGATCTTCCGGAACACCGTGGGTATGTTCGCCGCTGACAGCAATTGTTACTCCGCTGCCAGGCTTGGTTTTTGTCACAGTGACGTCATCGAAGATGGAGATTGCTTGAAAGACAGATACCAAATTGTGATAACCATCTGACTCTTTTGGCCCAACCGAAAGTTGCAGATTTACCTTGGCAGGTACTCGCACAGTTACGGAATTCAGAGCCACGATAAAACTCTACCCAAGTTTCGCAATTGCGCAGAAGCTATGGATATCCAGCGATTCACCGCGCAAGGTGGGATCAATACCTGCTTGCGTGAGTACCGCTTCAGCGGCGGCTGATCCGCCATACATTGATGAGAGCGCAGAACGCAGCATCTTGCGGCGCTGTGCAAATGCGAGATCAATAATTGCAAAGACTTTCTTGCGAAGTTCTTCATCGCCCGGAGTTGCCCGGCGAGTAAATGCCACCAATTTGGAATCAACGTTAGGTTGCGGCCAGAAGATATTGCGTGATACCGATCCCGCACCTGTGACATCTGCCCACCATGCCGCCTTAACGCTTGGAATTCCATACTCTTTAGAATTTGGTTTTGCTGCGAGTCGATCAGCAACTTCAGCCTGCACCATCACAACACCACTGCGCAGCGAAGGAAAAATCTCGAGTAGATGTAAGAAGACTGGAACAGAGACGTTATACGGAAGATTTGCAACTAAAACAGTTGGATCTGCCGGTAGCGTCGTTAGCGTAAGCGCATCCTCATTAATGACGGTAAGTAGGTTGGCGCGATCTGTATGAAAGGCTGCGGTAATCGGCAATTGGTTTGCCAGGCGAGCATCGATTTCAACTGCGATGACAGATTGCGCCTCTTCTAACATCGCTAATGTCAACGAACCTAAACCAGGGCCAATCTCTAGTGCGATATCACTTGCAGTAACGCCAGCTGTGCGAACAATCTTGCGGCAGACATTGGCATCGTGGACAAAGTTTTGTCCCAGTGATTTAGATGGTTTGAGATCGAGTTTGGCTGCAAGTTCGCGTATTTCTGCCGCTCCCAGCAAGCTCATGCGAAAGATCCAAAGATTCGTTCTGCGTTATGTGAAAGTGCTGTCGCAAGCTCGGCAACATCTTCATTACGTTCTGCGGCCATCGCACGAACGATGTTGGCAATTTGTGCTGGGGTATTAAGCGCGCCGCGATGAGGCGCCGGCGCCAAAAACGGTGAATCAGTTTCAACCAACAGTTGATCGTGTGGAACGAGCTTTACCGCTTCACGTAACGCTGGCGCATTTTTAAAGGTCACCGTTCCGGCAAAGGAAAGTATGTAGCCACGCTCAATACAAATTTTTGCCATCTCGGCATCGCCTGAGAAACAATGAAAGACAGTCTTTTCAGGCGCTCCTACTTCAAGAAGTACAGAGAGAACATCATCATGCGAATCACGATCGTGGATAACGAGCGCTTTATTGGTCCGCTTAGCTAAATCGATATGCCACTTAAAGGAATCTTGTTGGCGCTTTCGTAGTTCCGGTGGAGTGCGAAAGTAATCAAGACCAGTTTCTCCGATGGCGCGTACTCGCGGTTCTTGCGCCAACTTTTCGATAATCGCCCAATCAGCTTCCAGATCTGCAACTACGGGCGCTTCGTTGGGATGGAGCGCAACGGCTGCAAGTACTCTGCCTGGAAAGGCATTTGCCATATCAACGCACCATTGCGATTGCTCGGCTGAATAACCCACCTGCACGATGCGATCAACATTTACTGATTTGGCATCATCGAGAACTTTCTTTACCGCCCCTGAATCAGGGGCTTCATTGGTAACAATTTCAATATGCGCATGTGCGTCGACTGTTGGAACAGGGAGCGCTTCCGGTAGTGGAGCTTGCTCGCGATCAATATCGCGGTTGTGGCGATCAGCCATAAAAAATTACTCTTTAACTTCTAACCGCGGAAAGAGAACAGGCGTCTTTGTGACAGTTGCACCTGGCGGTAGTTGTCCCCATGTGGCAACGCCACTGATGGGTTGTGCGCCAATTTCACCGAGCGCAGCTTTTGCACCGAGTGATTCCCACAAGATTTCAGTTGTTGCTGGCATGACTGGATGCAGCAGGACCGCTAGTGCGCGTAAAGATTCAGCAGTGTTGTAGAGAACCTCTTCGAGAACTGCTTGATTGGCAGGATCTTTTGCGAGAATCCAAGGTTCTTTGATTGTGACAAAGCCATTGACCTGCTTACAGAAATCCATCACTGCATTGATTCCACCTTGGAAATCGAGCGCGACCATTGCAGCGTCTGCTTTCGCAACAGTTGCAGTGAGCGCAGCAGAGAGAGTTGCATCTTGCGCAACAGCCGGCACTTTTCCGCCGCAGTACTTTTCAATCATGGCAGCTAGGCGTGAAGCGAGATTGCCAAAGTCATTAGCAAGTTCAGATGTGTAGCGCGCGCTCATATCTTCCCAAGAGAAAGAACCATCAGAGCCGAATGGAATTGCGCGTAAGAAGTAATAGCGGAAGGCATCAACGCCAAAGTGGTCGGTGATATCAGAAGGTGCGATACCAGTGAGCTTTGATTTACTCATCTTTTCACCACCCACTAATAACCAGCCATGGGCAAAGACTTTCTTTGGAATATCAATACCGGCAGCCATCAACATCGCCGGCCAAATCACTGCATGGAAGCGCAAGATATCTTTTCCAACCAAGTGCACATCAGCTGGCCAGGTGGATGCAAACTTCTTGCCGCCTTCAGTCTCGGGTGCATCAGTCAAGCCCACTGCAGTTGCATAGTTAAGCAGCGCATCAAACCAAACATAGACAACTTGATCAGTATCCCAAGGAACTGGAATGCCCCAATCAAAGGTTGAACGAGAGATAGATAGATCCGAGACGCCGCCTTCAAGGAATGAAATTACTTCATTACGTGCACTTTCAGGTTGGCACGCTTCAGGGTTCTTTTTGTAATGATCAAGAAGTGGTTGGGTAAATTCTGAGAGTTTAAAAAACCAGTTATTTTCATTGACCATCTCGATGGGCTTGCTATGAATTGGACATAGCTTTTCGCCATCGGCATCAATGAGATCTCCGGGTAACTTAAACTCTTCACAACCTACGCAGTAAGGGCCTTCATACTTTCCTGCATAGATATGGCCAGAATCCTTTAGCGATTGCAGAAACTTCTGAACACGCTCAGTGTGGCGGGGCTCTGTTGTGCGAATAAAGTCATCGTTAGCGATATTGAGCGCGCTCCAGTTTGGTTTCCACGCTTCGGCAACCAACTTATCGACCCATGCTTGTGGGGCAACGTTGTTTTGTTCGGCGGTGCGCATGACCTTTTGACCGTGTTCATCAGTACCCGTTAAGAACCAGACTGATTCACCACGTTGACGATGCCAACGAGTAAGAACATCCCCTGCCACCGTTGTGTACGCATGGCCAATATGTGGCGCATCATTTACATAGTAAATAGGCGTAGTGAGGTAGAAGGATTTCATCTGCTCATCTTATTCGCATCGACTACTGCTGCATAAACGATCTTCTTCGGGAGGTCGAACTCTTCCGCGACTGTGGCGATCGCGCCTTTTCGGTCCATTCCAGCTGCCTCATATTCACGAACACGGGCAACAGCGCTATCTGCAGTCCTGATTTCAGAGCCTTCTTCAATGCCTGCAAAGACCAGCGTGATTTCGCCAAGGATTTCGCGGTTGCGCGCCCACACAATCAGATCAGTAATCGTTCCACGAATAGTTTCTTCATATGTCTTCGTCATCTCGCGGCAGATAGCTGCCTTGCGATTTTCACCAAGGATAGATGCCGCATCAAGCAGTGATTCAAGCAAACGGTGCGGTGCTTCAAAGGTGACCATGGTGCGCTCTTCAAAACGAAGCTTTTCGTAGAAGGCGCGGCGGGCACCTTGTGCACGCGGTGCAAAACCTTCAAAGGTAAAGCGATCGGTTGGCAAACCAGAGAGCGCAATTGCCATCGTTGGAGCACTTGGGCCAGGGATTACAACTGTCGGAAGATTTTCAGCGATGGCATCTCGCATCAAGCGAAAACCAGGATCGCTAATTGTTGGCATTCCTGCATCCGTGACTACAAGGACTTCTTTACCGTCGCGGAGCAGCATGAGAATTTCAGCAGTGCGTTCCTTTTCGTTGCCTTCAAAGAAAGAGATGATGCGGGCTGTAAATGTCACTTCAAGATCAGATGCCAGACGATGAAAACGACGAGAATCTTCTGCAGCGATAACTTCAGCGCTTTCAATTGCTTTCTTCAGACGTGCGCTTGCATCGAGCGGATTTCCTAGTGGAGTCGCTGCAAGTACTAGTGTCATATGCACATCTTCCCATATTCTGTACACATGGTTGCAGGTATCGCTCCGATACTCATCGCACTGGCTTCATTTTTCCTACGTCTGTTTAATCTGGGAGATATCAAGACTTTTATCTTCGATGAGGTCTATTACGTCGATGGCGCACGCGATCTCCTGAAATACGGAGTCGAAGTTTCAGGCAGTAACCCAGAATTCATAGTTCATCCTCCGATTGGTAAATGGCTGATTGGTGGCGGCATTCAAATATTTGGCGACAACGCATTTGGTTGGCGCTTTGCGACAGCTCTCGCTGGTTCACTCATGATTCTGCTTATCGCTCTCATTGCACATCGCCTCTTTAGAAACCCACTGCTCACTGGCCTGGCTAGCGCCTTGATGGCAGTCGATGGAATGGCTTTAGTGCATTCGCGAACGGCGCTACTAGATAACTTCCTTGCACTCTTTATCTTGGCTGCTACCTACTTTTTTCTGCGCCGCCAATACTGGTGGACAGCAATTGCACTTGGCTTCGCACTTGGCACTAAATGGAGCGCAGTCTATTTCATTGCGATCTTCGGATTGATTGCGCTCTATCGCGCCTTTACTCATCACACTGGTAAAACACTTATTCGCCCGACTCTGGAACGAGTTGCGCAATTTGCTCTTGTTCCAGCGCTTGTTTATTGCGCATCATGGGTGGGTTGGTTTATTTCTAATCGCGGATGGGGTCGTGACTATTCCTCGAATGTTGCTTCTTCATTTATTCACTATCACCAACAGATTCTCGGTTTTCACACTTCACTTACAGAAAAACACACATATGAAGCTAACCCTTGGAGTTGGTTGATTATGGGAAGACCGACATCTTTCTTCTATGAATCACCAAAGGGTTGTGGCGCAGAAAGTTGTTCGCAGGAAATCTTGGCGCTGGGAACACCGCTGCTCTGGTGGAGCGCAACGGCTGCCTTATGCGTTGTAGTCGGTATGTGGCTCAGAGGTGCAATCTCACGCCACTTTGATCCAGCGTTGACCATCATTGTCGCTGGAATGGCTGCTGGATATCTGCCTTGGTTCTTCTACCAATCACGTACAGTCTTCACTTTCTACGCGATTGTCTTTCAACCATTTCTTATCTTGGCGCTGGTCTATTGCGCACAGATGGTGCTTACGAAATTCGGACGAAAAGGTTTACTTGCTATCGCGACGCTCTTTATTTTGATAGCCCTTAACTTCGTCTATTTCTTACCGCTCTACATCGGCGATGTCATTTCCTACGAAGCATGGCGCGCTCGGATGTGGTTCCCGAGCTGGATTTAAAGCGCTGAATTACTGATTAGCAGCGCGGCTATCGCGCAGGCGACGAACTGCTTCTTCAGCCAATTGCTGATCGAAGATTTCATCTTGTGATGGCGCAGCTGCAGCGAGCGCTTCACGCTCAAGACGTTGCTGCTCTTCGCTCCACTTACCAGGTTCTGTCAGGTCGATGATGCGCTTGGCTGTTACCGCCTTAGGTGCATTCACATACGTAGGAAGCGGAACTTCATTTGGTTGCCACTCAGCGCGCGCTTGCGCAGTTCCCTTAGGAAGAAGAGTCACACCTGAAAGCTCGCGCTCTGAAAGCGGGATCCAATGTTCTTGGTTGATGACAGCTGCATGGGCAGACTTTGAAGTGACCACTTCTGCAAGGTTGGTATGTGAAACACCATCTGTAGTTCGATGCAGTTGATCAACGCGACGTCGCTGAATTTTCTCGTTGTTAACCTGTCGACGCACATGAGCGATGTAGATCAAGAGCGCGGTGACAGGAATTGCAATAGAGATGTATGCGAGTGTTTGCATAATTGCACCTACAGTCGTGAGAATGAGTGTTGTAGTAATAAGGAAGAAAATAATTCGACGACGCAACAACTGCTGCGCGACTCGACCTGCACGGTCGACATCTGTATAGATAACCCCAGAATTATTGATTGAACCAGGATTTGTACTTGCAACTACGCGAAGAGCGCTCTTGTACTTTTCAACGCTCTTTCCTGAGAATTCATTCTTGTTATGTATCCAACGAGGCAGAAAATAGGCAACCCACATGCCAATAATCGCTAGGTAGATAATTCCTGAGGCCATGATGGGTAAAGATTAAGGGTGCGCCCCTGCAACCCTGTGGATTTCAAGGGGGGTTTACTGAATTAATTCGTTGTACTTAACAAAGCAGACATGGTCTCGCCAAGCCCCATCAATATGCAGAAACGCTTTGCGATGGCCTTCAAATGTGAATCCTGCCTTTTCGGCGACCTTACATGATGCTGCATTTTCAGGGCGCACATTGATTTCGATGCGATGTAATCCCAGTTCTGAAAATCCATAAGCTGAGAGCAGTACTACTGCTTGGGTTGTGTAACCGCGGTTAGCGAAATTTCTATCGATCCAATAGCCAATATGGCCCGCACGTAGGGCCCCATAAATCACTCCGCCTAAGGTTATTTGCCCAATCAGGTTCTCGCCTTTCCAGATGAGAAATGAATAGGAGCGGCCGGCTCGGGCTTCGCGATTGAGCGCGTGCACCATCTCAAAGAAGGATGGACGCTTACTAACGAACTCACTTGCGGGTGTTCCCGCAGGGACTTTGGGAAGAGTTGCCTCCCACGGGGTTAACCACTCTTTATTCTCAGCGCGAACTTCGTTCCACTTACTTCTATCGCGAAAGCGAGCGGGACGGAGAAAAATCTCTTCGCCGTAGAGCTCCTGCGGCCACATTGCTATAGGTAGCGTCGTTCGAGAATGACAACAGTGACTTGAGCGCCAGCTGCAAGGTCAGTCTCGCCTTCAGGAACTGCAATAAAACAGTTGGCATCAGAGAGCGTGGCCTGCTCATCTTGCGAGCTCAGCGGAACAACTGACTTTCCGTCTTCGCTCAAGATTGCACGGACATAAGAGCGCATTCCACCCGAAGAAGAGAGCGCCTTTTCGAGTTTGGCCTTCACAGATGGACGATGAATCGTTGCCGTACCGAGCATCGTGCGAATCATGGGGCGAATCAGGAGTTCAAAAGAGATGTATGCAGCGATTGGATCTCCAGGAAGTGTGACCACGGGAGTCTTATCTGGGCCAATTGTGCCGAAGTTATGGCGGCCGCTGGATTCAATAGCGATTTCAACAGTTTTAATCTCGCCGATCTTCGAAAGTGTGCGGGTGATGAGATCAAATGAATCATCGTGGCGTTCGCCTGAGATGATGATCAAATCCGCACGAACAAGCTGATCTTCAATCACGCTCTGTAGCTCGGCTTCATCATCAGGAATTGAATGCACGCGATAGGCAACTGCTCCGACTTCGCGGACTGCCGTTGTCAGTAGCCAAGAATTTGTTTCGTACTCCTCATTAGATTTCAGCGGCATTCCTGGCTCGACTAGATCAGGGCCGGCAGAGATCACAACTACTCGTGGATGAGGGCGCGTAGGAAGGTGATCAAGACCGATTGATGCAGCTAAGCCAATCTGGGTTGAGCGAATACGGCTGCCTGCCTTCATGACCAAACGTTCTCCTGCATACACATCTTCAGCAAGGGTGGCATCGTGAGCATCGAGTAGCGGCATATCGAACGGCTCAAGCGGTTGGCAGAGCTCTAGAAGAGAGGTGAGTACTTCATCTACGCGCGCACGTTCTGACATAATCACTAACCTTACTTGCAGAGTAGTTACTTCGAGGGGATTTACATGGGTATCAGCGAAGAAAAGGTTGCACTTCGTACCCGATACCGCCAAGAACGTAACGCCCGTTACATCGAACATAGCTTTGAACATCTGGCGACATCACATGAGTTTTCTGCGGCCAATGTAATTGCAAGTTACCGCTCATATGGCGATGAACCAGATACTTCAGCGCTTAATCGAAAGATAATTGCACTCGGAAAGACCTTATTGCTACCCCGAATTGATGGACAGGCTTTGCAGTGGGTGAAATGGAACGGGGACGATTCATCTTTTGCTAAGAAGAAAAAGATTGAGGAACCGGTTGGGGATGCGATTTCTGATCTGAAGGCAATTGATCTGATTGTTGTTCCAGCGCTTCGCATCGATCGCAAGGGATATCGCCTCGGACAAGGTGGCGGTTATTACGATCGTGCGCTTGCTCAGATTTCAGCTTTCTCAATCGGGTTGATTCACCCTGATGAGATTTCAAGCGAAGATTTACCGCGCGAAGATTGGGATATTCCCTTAAACGCTGCAGCGACTCCAGATTTAGTTTTACGCTTTACGCGATAACTTACGGAAGATTGCGCGCAATAACGATGCGCTGAATCTGGTTAGTGCCTTCGTAAATCTGGGTCAATTTAGCATCGCGCATCATTCGCTCGACTGGATAATCTGAAACATATCCATATC
>CAZHPQ010000009.1:20934-24864 GCA_964533845.1 uncultured Candidatus Planktophila sp. | reverse complement strand
TAATTGCGTTAAGTCATCTTGAGTGGACCCCGTGACTTCAACCACGCTTACTCGCCAGTACTGCGAGATTTTTTCTGAGATCACCGAACTATCTAGCGGTGGTCTTGGCGCAACTGTGCTCACGACTAGTACCTTATGTTCATGAGCCCAGATCTGCACACTACTGCCGGCAAAATCGAAGACCTTCGTGAGCGTATTGATGAAGCTGTGCATGCTGGATCTGCCCGTGCTGTAGAGAAGCAACATTCAAAGGGTAAGGGCACAGCGCGCGAGCGAATTGAGATGCTGGTTGACCCAGATTCATTTACAGAAATCGATGAGTTTGCCCGCCATCGCGCACAGAACTTTGGCATGGAGAAGAACCGTCCCTACGGTGATGGTGTAGTTATCGGTACGGCGACAGTCGACGGTCGACCAATAGCGTTGTACTCACAAGACTTCACAGTTTTTGGGGGATCCCTTGGCGAAGTACATGCAGAGAAGATTGTAAAGATTGCTGAGTTTGCTCTAAAGTCTGGAATTCCATTGATTGGAATCAATGATTCAGGTGGAGCGCGCATCCAAGAGGGCGTCGCATCTCTTAACGGTTACGGAAAAATCTTTAGGCTCAACACTCGCTCATCGGGTGTCATTCCTCAGATTTCGCTCATTCTGGGGCCTTGTGCAGGTGGATCTGCCTACTCTCCAGCACTGACTGACTTCACCGTAATGGTGAAGGAGACTTCAAATATGTTTATTACGGGTCCCGATGTCATCAAGACTGTGACTGGTGAAGATGTTGGCATGGAAGAGCTCGGTGGAGCCTTTACTCACAACACAAAATCTGGAAATGCTCATTACATGGCAGATTCTGAAGCTGATGCCATTGATTATGTGAAGGCGCTTCTGTCATATCTTCCATCAAACAATATGGATGGCTCCCCTGTTCTTCCTCCAACGCAAACGCTAGATAAATCAACGACAGATGTTGCGCTCAACACTTTGATTCCAGATAGCCCAAACCAACCGTATGACATGAAGTCCTTGATTCAAGCGCTAGTTGATGAAGGTGAGTTCCTCGAAGTTCATGCTCTCTATGCGCCAAATATTGTTGTTGGTTTTGCACGCATCGAAGGCCAATCAGTCGGAATTATTGCCAACCAACCTTCACAACTGGCAGGCACCCTTGATATCAACTCATCTGAAAAGGCTGCGCGTTTCTTGCGCTTCTGCGATGCCTTCAATATCCCAATTCTCACTCTCGTTGACGTTCCAGGCTTTATGCCTGGGACAGAACAAGAGTGGAACGGCATCATTCGTCGTGGTGCAAAGTTGCTCTACGCCTACGCTGAAGCTTCCGTGCCACTTGTCACTCTGATTACTCGCAAGGCATATGGTGGCGCCTTTATCGTGATGGGATCAAAGTACTTAGGTAGCGATATCAACTTCGCCTGGCCAAGTGCTGAGATTGCAGTGATGGGTGCACAAGGAGCAGTCAATATCTTGTATCGCAAAGATTTGGCGGAGGCTAAGGATCAAGATGCTAAGCGCGCTGAGCTGATCACTGAATACACAGAAAAGTTCTCAAACCCATATCTTGCAGCAGAACGCGGCACTATCGATAGCGTGATTGAACCTGAAGATTCTCGTCAATACATCACCAAAGCTTTCCGTACTCTGAAGACAAAGCGAGATACCTTGCCGGCTCGTAAACACGGAAATATCCCGCTGTAGCAATGAAATTTACCGTCACTGCGGGACATCCCACGCCCGAAGAACTCCTTGCACTGCAGGCTGTCTTGGCCAATCACAAAGCAGTCGAACTCACACCTGTCATCAAACGAAGCGTCTTTGGTCTGCCGCAACTACGCCAACCGTTACCTCACCAAATCACATTTGGTGCACGAAAGTTTGAATAAATGCCACGCATAGTTCTTGCTTCTCAATCTAAATCCCGCAGACGGTTGTTGGAAGATGCTGGACTCAAGCCAACGATTATCGTGAGTAACGTCGATGAAGAAACTGATTTCTTCAATGCCATGACTCCTGAAGACATGGTAATCGCACTTGCAATATCCAAGGCGCATACGGTGCGAGAGCTTATTGATTATCCAGCGCTGATTATTGGCTGTGATTCAACTTTTGACGTTGATGGAGTCTCCTTCGGTAAGCCCGGCACTGCCGCTATTGCGCGCGAACGCGCAAAGAAAATTAGTGGCCGCTCTGGACTACTGCACACTGGGCATTGCATTATCGATACCGAAAAAGGCATTGAGATTGCGGACCGAGTAACAACAAAGGTTACCTTTTCAGAGATGAGCGATCTTGAAATAGATGATTACATCGCAACTGGTGAACCTCTCCATGTTGCAGGAGGATTTACTCTTGATGGCTTTGGTTCTCCCTTTATTCCGGTCATTGAAGGTGATTACACCAACGTTGTAGGCATATCGATGCCATTTCTTCGTAGCGCCATGAAGCAACTTGGCTACTCTTGGCCGCAGGTGAAGGAGATGTCATGAAGCGCGTGCTGATTGCAAACCGAGGCGAGATAGCCCTTCGCGTTATTCGTGCATGTAAAGACCATGGTCTCGAATCTGTAGCGATCTACTCTGAAGAAGATCGTGATGCGCTACATGCCAAGAGCGCTGATTTCTCATATTCACTCAATGGCACTGTTGCAAAAGATACTTATCTGAATATTCCAAAGATCATCGCACTTGCAAAAGAATCAGGCGCAGATGCTGTCCACCCTGGTTATGGCTTTCTCTCTGAGAATGCCGACTTTGCCCAAGCTGTTATTGATGCAGGGCTGATTTGGATTGGCCCTCCCCCATCAGCAATTAGCGCGTTGGGTGACAAGGTTTCTGCTCGTCGTATTGCAGCCCTTGCAGGTGCGCCACTTGTAGCTGGAACAAAAGATCCAGTAACAGGACATGACGAAGTATTAGCTTTTGCCAAAGAGCACGGCCTGCCAGTTGCAATTAAGGCAGCATTCGGTGGTGGCGGTCGTGGCCTCAAAGTTGCTCGCACTATGGAAGAAATTCCTGAGCTCTATGCATCTGCTGTTCGAGAAGCGATTGCAGGTTTTGGTCGCGGTGAATGTTTCGTTGAACGTTACTTGGATAAGCCGCGCCACGTAGAGACTCAAGTCTTGGTGGATCAACATGGACATGCTGTTGTTGTCTCCACCCGCGACTGCTCGCTACAGCGTCGCCATCAGAAGTTGGTCGAAGAAGCTCCCGCACCATTCCTGACTGATGCGCAAAATGAAGAGTTGTATCGCTCAAGTAAGGCAATTATGAAAGAGGCGGGTTACGTCGGCGCTGGTACCTGCGAATTCTTGGTTGGATCCGATGGCACAATCTCTTTCTTAGAGGTGAATACCCGACTTCAAGTTGAACATCCTGTCTCTGAAGAAGTAACAGGAATTGATCTAGTCCGTGAGCAATTTAGAATTGCGATGGGTGAAAGCTTAGGTTTCGATGATCCAGCAATTCGCGGGCACTCACTTGAATTCCGTATAAATGGAGAAGACCCAGGACGCTCCTTCTTACCTGCTCCAGGTCGAATCACTTCCTGGAATTTACCTACCGGACCAGGTGTTCGAGTTGATGCTGGATTTAAGAATGGTGATGTAATTGGCGGCAACTTTGACTCCCTTTTGGCGAAGTTAATAGTCACCGGCGCTACCCGAAAAGAGGCTATCGAACGTGCCCGTCGCGCTCTTGCCGAATTTGAAGTTGGTGGCTTAGCTACCGCAATTCCTTTTCACAGAGCAATCTTGGAAGATTCTGCCTTCACCGAGAACTTCAAGGTCTATACCAGCTATATTGAAAATGAGTTTAAGAACGAGATTCCTGCGTTCCAGAGCGCAGTTCAAGATGTTCAGACAAAAGTTGCTGCCGAGAAGTTGGTGGCCGAGGTCAATGGAAAGCGTTTTGAAATTCT
>CAZHPQ010000009.1:15180-20834 GCA_964533845.1 uncultured Candidatus Planktophila sp. | reverse complement strand
GCAGAAATCGCACAACGCACAGGCGTGGCATCTCACGATGTAGCGCTCGTGATGGGTTCTGGTTGGGTAACAGCAGCGGATGCGTTGGGAACGCCCGCTTACGAATGTGATGCCCACGAACTCACTGGATTCTTTGCGCCAGCAGTTGAAGGTCACTCCGGAAAGGTGCGTTCTTACGAAATCAGTGAAGGTGGAAAAACTCTTCGCGCGCTCGTCTTTCTTGGACGCACCCACCTCTATGAAGGAAAAGGTATGGAGCCTGTGGTGCATGGAGTTCGCACTGCAGTAAAAGCTGGTTGTAAGGTCATTATTCTGACCAACGCATGCGGTGGAATTAACACATCATTTAAAGTTGGGCAGCCGGTACTAATTCGCGATCACATCTCATTAACCGCTGCTTCGCCGCTATCAGGAGCAACTTTTGTGGACTTAACTGATTTATACAGCAAGCGAATTCGCGCAATTGTAAAGAGCGAAGATTCATCTCTTGCTGAAGGCGTTTATGTGCATTGGCGCGGACCTACCTACGAAACTCCTGCGGAAATAGCCATGATGCGCACCATGGGTGCAGATTTAGTGGGAATGTCTACTGTTCCAGAGGCGATTGCAGCACATGCACTGGGAGCTGAAGTCTTAGGAATTTCTCTTGTTACAAATGCTGCAGCTGGCATTACTGGCGAAAAGCTAAACCACGAAGAGGTAATTGCTGCAGGTAAAGCTGCAGCAGATCGCATGGGCGCACTGTTGAAATCAACTATTCCTAAACTCATCTAAGAAGCGTTAATCTCCTCTTATGGATGCAGCACTGAAGCAAGAAGTTGAAGATTGGATTGCTGACGATCCTGATCCAGCGACTGCACGCGCCTTAACTGAGCTAGTTAACCGTGGCGATGAAGCAACGCTGCGCAAGTATTTCAGTGGCTTTCTCCAATTTGGAACTGCTGGCCTACGTGGACCAATAGGACCAGGACCATCATGTATGAATCGCGCCGTTGTTGGGCGCGCAGCTGCCGGAATCGCTGCCTATATGAAAAAGCGCGGGATGTCTTCCGTTGTAATCGGGCGAGATGCCCGTTATGGATCTGAAGATTTCACCTTCGAGACTGCAGAAATCATGAGCGGTGCTGGGATGAAGGTATTTATTCTTCCTCGTCCACTGCCAACTCCGATTTTGGCATTTGCGACTTCTCATTTGAAGTGCGATATCGGCATCATGGTTACTGCCAGCCATAATCCTCCACAAGATAATGGCTACAAGGTCTATATCGGTCCAGTTGCAGATGGAATTGATTACGCGGCATCACAAATCATTAACCCTACCGATGGATTTATCGCCGGCGATATTGCTGCAGTTACTTCTCTCAAGTCACAGCCACGAGGCTCTGAGTGGACAATCTTGGGCGAAGATGAGGTAGATGAGTACGTCAAACGCACGAGCGCTCTCGCTCCACGCCCAAGTGATATCAAAATCGTCTATACCGCCATGCATGGCGTTGGAACAGAGACTGTAAAGAAAGTGTTTACGCAAGCAGGTTTTAACAACCTCATTACTGTTGACGAGCAGTGCACGCCAGATCCAGATTTTCCGACCGTAGCCTTTCCTAACCCTGAAGAACCCGGAGCAATTGACCTAGCCCTTGCAAAAGCGCGTGAAGTAGAGGCAGATCTTGTTATTGCCAATGATCCTGATGCAGATCGGTGCGCTGCTGCAATTAACGACCCTGTCGTGGGCTGGCGCATGCTGCGTGGTGATGAGCTAGGAATTATCTTCGGCGAATGGATTGCCCGCACGCATCCAAAAGGCACCTTTGGAAATTCCATCGTCTCTTCATCTGCGCTAAGAAAGATCTGCGCTCATTACGGAATCAATTTCCAAGAAGTCCTCACCGGCTTCAAATGGCTCGCCAAGATTGAAGACCTTTCTTTTGGCTACGAAGAAGCAATCGGCTATTCGGTAGATTCGAAGACCGTCAATGATAAAGATGGTATTTCTGCTGCCATCTTCTTAGCTCAGATCGCATCAGATTTAGCAAAGAGTGGGCTTACTCTGACTGATCTACTCAATGAAGTCTGGACTCGACACGGTTTCCACGGAACCGAACAGATCTCGATTCGCGTTACTGATATGAGTTCAATTGCCCGTCTTCTCAATGGACTGCGCCAAACTCCACCACGTGAAATTGCTGGACGTGCTGTGAAATCAATTGATGACTTAGCGGCTCCTCGGGATGGACTGCCGCCAACAGATGGACTTCGCATCTGGCTGGATGGAGATATCCGCATCATTGTTCGCCCATCAGGAACTGAGGCAAAGATGAAGTGCTATATCGAGGTCATCACAGCTACGTCAGCGGAATCACAGAAATTGCTCGACGAGATTCGCGGACCTCTGAAAGAATTCCTCTCGTGAGCTTCTATGGCCTAGTTGATGGAAGTGAGAAATCACTTCTCAACTTTCTCAACCAACTTTCTGGCGTTGATCAAGTAGGTGCAGAGTCACGCGCCACCATGTTGGCAACGCGCTCTATCAAGACAACGAGTAAGCGCTGGGCGATTGATACCGCAATTTCGATGGTTGACCTCACAACTTTGGAGGGCGCTGATACCCCCGGAAAAGTTAAGGCTCTCTGCAATAAGGCTGTTCGCCCTGATCCCACAGATTCCACTGTTCCCAGTGTCGGTGCCATCTGTGTCTATAACGATATGGTCACCATCGCTCGTACGCATTTAGATTCTATTGGCGGCGAAAAGGTTCCTGTTGCTGCAGTATCAACTGCTTTTCCTTCAGGTCGCGCTTCTATGGATGTAAAGATTCGAGATACGCAAGATGCCATAGATGCAGGTGCTGCCGAGATTGATATGGTCATTGACCGTGGCGCATATTTATCAGGCAAATTAGGTTTGGTATTTGATGAAATCGTGAAGATTCGTGAAGTATGTGGCGAAAAGGCTCATCTCAAAGTGATCTTTGAGACTGGCGAGTTGGTGACTTATGACAATGTACGAAAAGCGTCCTATTTGGCGATGTTAGCTGGGGCTGACTTTATAAAGACATCAACCGGCAAAGTTGCACCTGCAGCTACTCCCCCTGTAGTTCTTGTGATGCTCGAGGCGGTCCGCGATTTTTATTCTCTAACAGGGCGTCGAATTGGGGTAAAGCCTGCAGGTGGCATTCGCACCACAAAAGATGCCATCAAACAGTTGGTGCTGGTTAATGAGACCGCCGGGCCAGAATGGCTGACTCCAGAGCTCTTCCGAATTGGCGCAAGCGCCTTGCTCAACGATTTGCTGATGCAACGCATGAAAATGGATGATGGCTACTACGCTAGCCCTAACTACGTGACAATCGACTAATAGAGGCTGCTGATAATGACTTTCGAATATGCACCGGCGCTGGAATCACGCGCAATCGTCACGATTAAACCTAAGCACGGCCACTTTATCAATGGCGCATTTGTATCTGGAAAGAAGCACTTTCCCACAATTAATCCAGCAACTGAAGAAATCCTTAGCCACCTCTCACTTGGATCTGCATCAGATATTGATAAGGCAGTAGCTGCCGCGCAGAAGGCATATACAAAAACTTGGTCAAAGCTCTCCGGTAAAGAGCGTGGAAAGTATCTCTACCGAATTGCTCGCATTTTGCAGGAGCGAGCACGTGAGTTTGCAGTTCTTGAGACGCTTGATAACGGAAAGCCAATCCGCGAAACTCGCGATATTGATATTCCACTCGTTGCAGCACACTTTTTCTATCATGCAGGGTGGGCCGATAAATTAGATTATGCAGGCCTTGGCCACTCACCACAGCCATATGGCGTTGCCGGTCAGATTATTCCTTGGAATTTCCCATTGCTCATGCTTGCGTGGAAAGTTGCACCGGCGCTAGCTACTGGAAATACAGTTGTGTTAAAACCTGCAGAAACAACATCGCTGACTGCTCTGCTCTTTGCTGAAGTGTGCCAGCAGGCAGAACTTCCAGATGGCGTCGTCAATATCGTCACAGGCGATGGCAGCACTGGTGCAACTCTGGTCAACCACCCAGGCGTTCATAAGATTGCCTTCACTGGCTCTACCGAAGTTGGCAAGAAAATCGCCCGCGCTATTGCAGCAACTGAAAAGAAGGCGACTCTTGAGCTAGGTGGCAAGGGCGCCAATATTGTCTTTGATGATGCCCCGGTCGATGAGGCTGTCGAAGGAATTGTTAATGGAATCTTCTTCAATCAAGGACATGTGTGTTGCGCCGGTTCTCGATTGATTCTGCAAGAGAGCATCGCGGACGAAATCATTGAAAAACTCAAAGTTCGTATGGCCAAGATTCGTGTGGGAGACCCACTTGATAAGAACACTGATCTCGGTGCAATCAACTCGCGCGAGCAACTTACGAAGATTCAAGAACTTGCAGCAATCGGAGATGCTGAAGGTGCACAACGTTGGAGCCCTCAGTGCAACCTCTCCGATAAGGGGTATTGGTTTGCTCCAACGATCTTTACTGGAGTTACTCAGGCTCATCGAATTGCACAAGAAGAGATCTTTGGCCCTGTTCTGTCAGTACTTACCTTCCGCACTCCGCAAGAAGGTATCGATAAGGCAAATAACACCCCATTCGGATTATCAGCAGGTATCTGGAGCGAGAAAGGGTCGCGGACCCTCTGGGCATCTCAGCAATTGCGAGCTGGTGTGATCTGGGCAAATACCTTTAACAAGTTTGATCCAACATCTCCATTTGGAGGATATAAAGAGTCAGGCTGGGGCCGCGAAGGCGGTAAACATGGACTTGCGGCATACCTAAAGACCGGCAAAGAGAGTGGGGGCAAGTAAATGGTTGCTACCAATCGCATTGAAGTGAAGAAGACCTACAAGCTCTTTATCAATGGGGCCTTTCCACGCAGTGAATCAGGAAGAGTCTTTGAAGTACTTTCTAAGAAGGGCGAGTTCATCGCTAATCCATGTCTGGCATCACGTAAAGACTTGCGCGACAGCGTTACCGCTGCACGAGCTGCGCAACACGGCTGGGCAAAAGCTACTGCCTATAACCGTGGGCAGATTCTCTATCGAATCGCAGAGATGCTAGAAGGTCGAGCAGATCAATGTGCTGCCGAGATTTCTGCTACAACTGCAATTACTCCGTTAAAGGCGCAATCCATGGTGAGCGAAGCAATTGATCGTTGGGTCTGGTATGCAGGCTGGAGCGATAAGTTATCTGCGGTTACTGGTGCAACCAATCCAGTTGCGGGTCCGTACTACAACTTCACAATTCCTGAACCGCTAGGAGTTGTTGTAGTCACTGCCTCAGGTTCATTTATTGACTTTATCGATGCTATCGCTGCCGCAGTCGTTTCAGGCAACTCGGTGATTGCGCTAGTTGATGGCGGTTTAAGCGTTCCAGCGATGACCTTTGCAGAAGTTCTGGCTACAAGTGATCTTCCTGCAGGTGTTATCAATATCTTGACTGGTTCACTCGATGAGTTGGCGCCTTGGGCTGCATCCCATATGGATGTCGATGGTTTTGATATCTCAGCGATTGGTAAGAAGAAGCGAGCTGAACTTAAGGTAGCGGGAGCTGAAAACCTCAAGCGCATCTATATTGCAGATGGAAAGTTAACTCCATCTCGAATTTTGGCATTTATGGAGCAGAAGACCGTCTGGCACACAAT
>CAZHPQ010000009.1:12009-15080 GCA_964533845.1 uncultured Candidatus Planktophila sp. | reverse complement strand
AGCTTTGCTAGCGGATGGCTAGCAAAAGAATCTGCCACGCCTGTTTGAATATTTGATGAAGGACAGAGCTCGAGCGGAACGCGACGATCACGTACATAGACAGCCAGGCGCCCCAAACGGGCCGGGGTGTGGTTGAAATCGATATCGTCGACGATACGCACGCCATGGCCTAAACGTTCAGCCCCACATAATTGAATCGCTTCCCAAATAGAAGGAAGTCCGTATGCCTCACCCGCATGAATAGTGAAATGTGCATTCTCGCGGCGAAGATATTCAAAGGTATCGAGTTGATCACTTGGTGGAAAACCATCTTCGGGGCCTGCAATATCAAAACCCACAACTCCTTGATCGCGATACTTAACTGCCAACTCTGCAACTTCTTGTGAACGGTTATTCTGGCGCATTCCACAGAGAAGTGATGTCATTCGAATTGTGCGACCTTCGGACTTCGCCTCTGCTTCGCCAGCTCGGAAGCCTTCGAGTATCGCTTCAATGATTTGTGAAAGCGAGAGACCTTTCTCAGTCAAGAGTTCAGGAGCCATGCGAACTTCGGCATACACAACGCCATCGCGCGCTAGATCAACTGCGCATTCGCGTGAGACCCGCACAATATCTTCCCGTCGTTGCATCACAGCAACAGTGTGAGCAAAAGTTTCGAGGTAGAGAACTAGAGATCCCGAATCACAGGAAGAGCGGAACCATTCAGCAAGTTCAGCGGCATCGTAGGTTGGAAGGGTGTGGCCAATCTCTTGAGCGATATCAATAATTGTTTGTGGACGCAGGCCGCCATCGAGGTGATCGTGCAATAGCGCCTTCGGTAGACGCTTTACTTGGTCTTCACTTGGTTTCTTTAATAGATTGCTCATCCCAGGATTCTCTCTACTACCAACGGAAGACGGTTAACCGTTCCTCCTTCGATAATTGTGACAGCTCCAGCAAGGGCTTCAATCGCTCTCTCAAAGCGCGCTGGTTCATCGGTATGTAAGGTCATCAGAGGTGCGCCAGCTTTAATGTAATCCCCTGGCTTTGCATGTAGCTCGATGCCAGCGCCAGCCTGCACCTTCTCACCCTGCTTAGAACGGCCCGCTCCCAATCGCCAGGCGCTCACGCCCACCTTCATGGCATCCATCGTTGTAATAGTTCCGCTCTCGTGCGCAGTAACAACCTGTTGTTCGCGTGCAACAGGAAGGGCCGCATCGGGATCACCACCCTGCGCACTAATCATGCGACGCCAATGATCCATGGCGCTGCCATCCTTTAGCGCTACTTCAGGATCCTTGCCAACAATTCCAGCTGCATCAATCATTTCGCGCGCCAATAAAATAGTTAACTCGACAACATCAGCAGGTCCACCACCTGCAAGAACTTCAACAGATTCACGGACTTCGAGGGCGTTGCCTGCAGTTAGCCCAAGTGGAACATCCATCGCTGTAACAAGTGCACGAGTATTGACGCCCGCATCCTTACCAAGTTGCACCATGGTGCGCGCAAGCTCTGCCGCCTTGGCAGGATCTGACATAAAGGCTCCGCTACCTGTCTTTACATCTAGAACAAGTGCAGAGGTTCCTTCTGCAATCTTCTTACTCATAATTGAAGATGCAATCAGTGGAATTGCTTCAACGGTTGCGGTGACATCACGGAGGGCATAGAGCTTCTTATCAGCAGGTGCTAAACCTGCTCCTGCTGCACAAATCACTGCGCCGGTATCTTGCAAAACTTTAAGCATCTCATCATTGGTAAGAGATGCGCGCCATCCTGGAATTGATTCAAGTTTGTCGAGAGTGCCACCTGTATGTCCAAGTCCACGACCTGACAACTGTGGAACTGCACCGCCGCAAGCAGCGACGAGTGGTGCAAGTGGCAGAGTGATCTTGTCACCCACGCCACCCGTGGAATGTTTATCGGCAGTTTTTCGATCTAGCTTCGACCAATTCATTCGCTCGCCGCTATTAATCATGGCATTGGTCCAGCGCGAGATTTCGCGCGAGTTCATTCCATTGAGCAAGATCGCCATGAGCAGAGCTGACATCTGTTCATCAGCTACGACTCCGCGGGTATATGCGTCAACTACCCAATCAATCTGAGTGTCGGTCAGCTCGTTACGATCTCGCTTCGCCGCAATAATTTCAACAGCAGCAAATGGTTCAACGCTTGAACTCAAGATGGCAACCTTGTTGTGATTTCTTCTGGGCCAAATGCCCACGGCAGAAGCTCTGATAATGGCTTCACGCCTTGATCTGTCATTAACTGCAATTGAGACCCACCATGTTCTTGTAATAACTGGCGGCAACGACCACATGGCATCAGTGGGTTGCCGTTGATATCAACGCAGGCAAAGGCGATTAGGCGCCCTCCACCTGTTGCAACAAGAGATGAGACCAATCCACACTCTGCGCAGAGCGTCAGGCCGTAGCTAGCATTTTCAACATTACAGCCAGTGACGATTCGACCATCATCGACCAACGCTGCTACGCCAACAGGAAAGTGTGAATATGGAACATAGGCGCGCTTCATTGCGCCTAACGCTTCGCTACGAAGCAGATCCCAGTCGATGACCATTATCGCCCTCCACGTTTATATGGAATTCCATCGGCCGCGGGGGCTCGCACCTTTCCAACAAAGCCAGAGACAGCGATGATTGTTGCGATGTATGGAGCCATCAACATAAATTCAGATGGGATTGGCGTTCCGGTAATTGTGAGCAAACCTTGTAAGTTATCTGCAAAGCCAAAGATAAGCGCTGCAGCAACTGCTCCCATGGGCGACCAACGTCCAAAAATGAGAGCTGCGAGTGCGATAAATCCTTTACCAGCCGTCATCTCCTTATTGAAGGCGCCAACTGCACCGAGTGTGAAGAATGCGCCACCAAGTCCCGCAACAGCGCCTGCAATCACCACATTTCTAAAGCGAATTTTGTTGACATCAATACCTACGGATTCAGCAGCAGTTGGGTGTTCGCCGACAGAGCGGGTGCGTAAGCCCCAACGAGATTTAAAGAGCGCGATGTGAATAACAATCACTACGACATACATCAGATACACGATGATGCTCTGGCTAAAGAAAATTGGCCC
>CAZHPQ010000009.1:6939-11909 GCA_964533845.1 uncultured Candidatus Planktophila sp. | reverse complement strand
GACATAAAGGCACCAGCCAGGAGCTGTCCTTCAATTGCAATGTTGATCACGCCAGATCTTTCAGAGAGCACACCCGCCATCGCACCAAAGATCAGTGGCACAGATAAGAGGAGCGCACCTTGTAGCAGACCTGTGAATGGAATGAATTTACCGGCTGCAGCCCAGCAGAGAAATGACATCAAGAAAGTTGCGGCGAAGAAGCCGCTAGCAAAGCGACTGGTCTTGCGCGCTCTGAACTGCAACGTTGCCAGTAAGACTGCGAGCATAGAAGCGATGGAGAAACCAAGGGCACCAGTCTTGGAATTTACAATCCACTCTTTAACAAAAATCCACTCATTACCGAGTACGAAGCTATAGGTAACTGGCAGGCCTTCCTTAGGCAGAATTCCAAAGACAGTAAAACCAAATAGTGAGAGCACAGCCATCGTGATGATGCCGCGCTTACGACGTCGCTCGGGAGCTGAGAGGGTGCGAACTTCAGTGGTACTCATCAACCATTCCATCCCTTCGAAGCTACTGCTTCGCCTGTCTCAACGTTCTTCAACCTAAAGAGCGCCTTCACGAGAGCGGGAGCTGCGATAAAGAGAACAACGAGTGCTTGAATCACGAGAACCAAATCAAGTGGAGTTTCAGTGCTTGCTTGCATTGTCAATCCACCCGCGCGAAGTGCGCCAAAGAGAAGTGCTGCAAAGACTGTTCCGATTGGGTTGGCGCGCGCTAACAAGGCAACAGTAATTGCATCAAAACCAAAAGAGCCACCGATGCCAGCCGTCATTGCCGGTTCAGAGCCCAGAATCTGCATTGCACCACCTAAACCAGCGAGGGCGCCTGCAATAAACATGACTGTCGTTGTTACTCGCGCAACTGAAATTCCAGCGGTACGTGATGCATCCGCATTTGCACCTACTGCACGGAATCTAAATCCCCACGTGCTGCGATTGAGAAGCCACCAGATTGCGCCAGCGGCTATGAGGGCGATGATAAATCCTAGATTTGCACGGAGATCTTCGCCAAAGAGGTGAGGAAGTTGTGCGCTTTCGCGTACCTCAGGGGCTAGTGGATCTTGTCTGCCAGGACGTAAAAATGCTGTCGTACTAAGAAGCCATAAGAGAAAGTAGGCGGCCACATAGTTGAGCATGATTGTCACAATCACTTCATGTGCTCCGGTGCGCGCCTTAAGTAAGCCAACAATGCCACCGTAGATTCCGGCAAAGAGAATCGCTGCTGCCATAGCAGCCAAGGTATGAATAACAACAGGAAGTTCGAAGGCAAATCCAACCCAGCTGGCACCAATGGCGCCTGCAATAAACTGTCCTTGCGCACCAATGTTGAATAGTCCTGCCTTAAAGGCGAGTGCGACAGAGAGTCCCGTCAGGATAAGTGGAGTTGCGGCAACTAAAGTTTCAGAGAATGGATAGAAACCTTCGATAAAGCGATCTTCTGCCAATTGCGGATCAAAGATAGAGCCACGAAAGAGCGCCCAATAAGCGCCACCTGCTGTGGAGAGCGCCTTCTGCAACATCTCAAGCGGCGCACCTTTTAGAGCCAAGACCTTTGAATCTGAGAATGCGACTAACAAGCCGCTGACAAAGAGGGCCAAACCAAATGAAAGAAATGGAAGGGCTAACTTTTTCAACTTCATCGCTTTACTCCTGCCATTAAGAGACCAAGTTCTTCGCGGGAAGTATCTGCTGGGACGATGGCGATAAATTCACCGCGATACATAACAGCGATGCGATCGGCTAGCGCTGAAACTTCGTCGAGTTCGGTACTAAAGAGAAGGACTGCACGGCCAGAATCGCGCTCAGCGATGATTCGCTCGTGCACAAACTCGATGGAGCCGACATCCAGGCCACGAGTGGGTTGAGATGCAACGACCAACTTCACGGGCCTGGAAAGTTCACGCGCCAAAACAACCTTCTGCTTATTTCCACCAGAGAGTGATGAGGCAGGATCTTTTGCTGATTGCGTACGGATATCAAACTCTTTGACTCGCTTCTCAGCCTCTGCGCTCACAACGGTTTGAGAAATCACAGGGCCCTTTGCATATGGCGGCAAATCATGAAGATCGAGAATCAAATTCTCTTCAATACTAAATGAGCTAATCAGACCATCCTCTTCGCGGCTTTCAGGCACGAAGGCGATTCCTGCATGTAGCGCATCTCTGACAGAAGATTTGGTGATCTCTTGGCCCTCGAGCTTTATCGAGCCTGTGACATGTTCTTGTAATCCAACGATTGATTCCGCTAACTCAGATTGGCCATTTC
Organism: uncultured Candidatus Planktophila sp.; assembly: GCA_964533845.1. Classification (GTDB taxonomy): domain Bacteria; phylum Actinomycetota; class Actinomycetes; order Nanopelagicales; family Nanopelagicaceae; genus Planktophila. The sequence continues at coordinate 9,642 of CAZHPQ010000009.1, read as the reverse complement.
CTTGTACACCGGCAACTGCTAAAACTTCTCCGGCGCGAACTTCAAAAGAAACGTTCTTTACCAATGAGCGACCTGTGTGATCAGAGATAGTCAGGTTTGAGACTGAGAGAGTGACGTTGCCCAACTTAGCTGAGTTCTTTTCGACATCGAGTGAGACCGGTCGACCCACCATCAAAGATGCCAACTCTTCTTGGGAAGCTGATGGGGATGCAGTCCCTACAACCTTGCCGCGCCGGATAATGGTGATCTTGTCGGCGGCTTCCTTTACCTCTCGCAACTTGTGAGTAATAAAGACGATAGATGTTCCTTTGGCCTTTAACTTCTTCATATTGCGAAGAAGCTCATCGGTCTCTTGTGGGGTGAGAACCGCTGTGGGTTCGTCAAGGATAAGAACTTTTGCGTCATAAATGAGGGCGCGAATAATCTCAACGCGCTGCTGTAGCCCAACCGGTAGATCTTCAACTAGGGCATCAGGATCGATTTCAAAGTTGTATTCGGCAGATACGCGCAGAATCTCTTTTCGGGCGCTCTCTAGATCAAGCATCCCTAAGCCCTTAGTTTTCTCATGGCCTAGCACAATATTCTCGGCAACTGTAAAGACAGGAATCAACATAAAGTGCTGATGCACCATGCCAATTCCAGCAGCAAGAGCATCGAGCGGTGAATGAATGGTGATTTCTTTGCCATCCACGCTAATTGTGCCTTCATCAGGTTGCAGCAGGCCATAGACAACATTCATGAGAGTTGATTTACCTGCACCATTTTCGCCAAGAATTGCGTGGATTTCGCCATCTCCAACTGCTAAATCAATCGCATCATTTGCAGTAAGAGAGCCAAACTTCTTGGTGATGCCGCGCAACTCTAAGGACATGTGCGTAAATCTACTCGTTTTGTCGAACTTTAGAAAGTTTAAATGAAAAGTAAAAAGCGGGCTAACACCGAAGTGCTAGCCCGCTTTTCTTACAAGTGTTCAGATAATTACTTAGCTGAAACCTTTCCGTTGCGGATATCGTTACCAAGTTTTGTAACTTCGGAACGTAGCGCTGATGGAACTCGACGGATTAGGTCGTAATAAGGTGCGATGTATGTGCCCTTATTCTTGAGGTTTCCAAAGTAACCTGTTGAAGAGAACTTGCCAGCTGCTTGATCAAGAATGACAGCCTTTACAGATGTATCGACACCCTTAACTACTGAGGTGAGGAGTACTTTTCTGTACTGTGGCGCAGCCTTGACGCCATCAGTATCAACCCAGATAACCACTGACTTCTTTGAAGTAAGTGAGTTGCCTGCTGTTGCTCCACCAAGACCACCAGCAACTGGGAAGATTACATCTGCACCCTGCTGCTCGAAGTTCTTAGAGATCTGAAGAGCCTTTGCTGAATCTGAGAAGCCACCAACAAATGTTCCATCCTTCTTAGCGATGTCCCATCCGAGTACTTCTACCTTCTTGCCCTTGACCTTGTTGTAGTGAGCTACACCCTTTGCAAAACCATCCATGAAGATAGTGACAGGTGGGATGTTAAGTCCGCCGTATGTTGCAACTTTTCCGGTCTTTGAAACTCCAGCTGCAAGGTATCCAGCCTGGAATGAAGACTCGTTGGTGTCGAACTGGAGTGGCTTCAAGTTCTTGAACTTAGTACCTGGGTAGACAGATCCGTCAGGACCGTGGTCTTCGCCATCCTGGTCAACAATTGCGAAGTTAACGTTTGGGTTTGCCTTCGCAGCTGCAACGATAGCTCCGTTAATAAGGAAGCCAACACCAACGATGATGGTGCACTTCTCGTCAATGAGCTTCTTAATGTTTGGTGCGTAATCTGCATCTGATGATGCTGCAAGGTACTTAACTGTTACAGATGAGTTTGCCTTTGCTGCTGCATTAGCGCCTGCCCATGCTGATGCGTTAAATGACTTGTCGTCAACGCCACCAGTATCGAGTGCAAGGCATGCCTTAGTTGTTGATGCATTTGCTGCAGGTGTTGCGCTAAATGAAAGCGCGGCTACAGCCAAAAGTGCAACAAATGTTGTTGTCTTTTTCAATTTTCCTCCAAAGAGAGTTGGATAGTTCTGTAGATGGGAGCCTAGTAGTTCACGCTTAGATTGAACAAAAAACACGAAAATACTCGGCGGTGTGGCATGTAACAGTTTGGAAAACTCTCAAGTAGAACTTGAGCGCTAAGCGGGGATTTTTTCCGCAGTGGCAGCTGCGGCATTGATTGATTTGCTCAATCGCAGCAGTGCATTAGAACGAATAGTGAGTTCGATTCCCCCACCAGTAATTCCGTAGCGACGGCCATAGATTCCAGCGTTTTCATCGAGGATGTCGAGGTACTGCTTCTTGGCAAGGGAGAGGGCAACGATGTCATACATCGCCTTATCGACGCGTTTAATGACTGTGGCAAGCAAGAATCGTTTTGTTGAGTTTGTGATTGTGATGAACTGGTCAGGTTCTACGTTAATCATTCCAATCGGTGCGCCTTTCTTCTTGGCGCCACGGGATGCGATTACCTTTAAAATTTCTGAGTCTGAACCTTGGGTGGTGACATAGACGATATCTGCGCCGGCATCGAGGACTTGGGTCGTCGCTAGTGAATATGAACCAGAGACATACTTAACGATAGGAATCACCTTGCGCTTTGCTGCCGCAACTCCAGCTGCAAAACCATCTTTATAAATATCTGCTTGATCAGGATTAGCAATCATCGC
>CAZHPQ010000009.1:0-6839 GCA_964533845.1 uncultured Candidatus Planktophila sp. | reverse complement strand
GCAGAACCTTGATGCAGGATATCGAGCAGGTGCTTTTCATCCTCAAGTAGTTCAACTGCCTTAGCGCGAATTGGGCGCAGGTATTCAACAACAACCTCAGCCACTGCAGATTTGAAGTCTCCATAACCTTTACCTGCAAATTCATTTTCAAGGTCACTGACGGTGCGTCCAGAAAGCGCTGAATGAATCGTAAGCAAGTTGCTGATTCCAGGTTTTTCAACCATATCGAATTTCACTTCACGACCTGCATCAGTGACTGCGCTCTTAATCTTCTTGAGATTGGCTTCTGGCGTATCCATAATCTCAATAACGCCAGCAACTGCACCAGATGACTTACTCATCTTGGCAGTTGGCTCTTGAATATCGTTGATTTTCGCCGCTGTCTTAAGGATATAAGCCTCTGGAATCTGGAAAGTCTGCCCGTAACGAGAATTAAAGCGCCCAGCTAGATCTCGTGTAAGTTCAATATGTTGGCGTTGATCTTCACCGACTGGAACGTAATGTGGTTGGTAGAGCAAGATGTCAGCTGCTTGCAACATCGGATAAGTAAACAGCCCAACGCGGGCAGAATCTGCACCAGCCTTTGATGACTTATCTTTAAATTGCGTCATACGGCTTGCCTCGCCAAAGCCAGTCATACATTCCATAATCCAACCTAGTTGGTTGTGTTGTGGAACTTGCGACTGCACAAAGAGCGTTGATTTTTCAGGCGAGATTCCAAGAGCTAAAAGTTGCGCTGCAGATGCCAAGGTGCGCTTGCGAAGAAGCGCTGGATCGGTTTCGACTGTCAGCGCATGTAAATCTACGATGCAGTAAAAAGCATCATGGCCATCTTGTAGCTCAACCCACTGCTTGACCGCGCCCAGATAATTTCCAAGATGGAAAGAATCGCTCGTTGGCTGAATGCCAGAAAGGACGCGTTTCATAGCTGCAATTCTCGCACGAGTTAGTAGTTACGCGAGATCAATAAACGACCGGCTCGCTTTCCTTCCATAGAAAGCACTGTGATTCGCACGCCATTGACGCCTACCACGTCGTTAACAACGGGAATTCTTCCAAGGAAGTTCATAACAAAACCGCTGGCTGTTTCGTAAGGGCCTTCCGGCAGCTCAATTCCAGTCTCTTCCATCAGGTCTTCCAGCGAAATCAAGCCATCTACTTCAAAGTCACCGGTACGAGATTCTTGTGAGATTTCTTCCTCATCGGTGTCATATTCATCGCGAATATCGCCAATCAAGGTTTCAACGAGGTCTTCGAGGGTAACGATGCCATCGGTTCCGCCGTACTCATCCAGAACAATCGCCAGGTGTTGACGCTGATTACGCATTTCAGTCAGTGCAGGCAGAATCGCCTTTGTTCCTGGTAAATACATAATGTTGCGAGCTAACTCTTGAATCTTGGCGTTGTTATTGGCAAGGCTGGTATCCAATAAGTCGCGTACGTGAATAAAGCCAACGACTTCATCCGATGATCCGCGCACAACTGGATAACGTGAATGAGCTTTTTCGATGGCGAGTGAGATCGCTTTACCAACTGTCAACGAAGCATCCATAAAGTCAACCTCGGTCCGAGGCACCATGACTTCATGAACTTGGCGTTCTGATGCGTTAAAGACTTCTTCAACGATATCGCGCTCTTCATCTGTAAGAGCTGCATGCCCTGCAACTAAATCAAGGAGCTCTTCTTCAGAAATCTGCGAGCGCTGCTCCTTAGGGTCAATACCAAAGAGGCGCACTACCAAACTTGTCGAGTGCGATAAGACCCAGATAACTGGGCGGAAAATCTTGGCAACGATGTCGATAAAGCCAGCTGAATACATGGCTATCTGTTCGGTGCGATAAAGGGCAACTCGCTTTGGAACGAGTTCTCCAAAGACCAACGAGAAGTAAGCGATGACAAATGTCAGGCCGATAAGGGATGCAGTCGATGCAGAATCACCAGAAAGTCCCCGTGACTCAAGCCATGGAATGAAATGATCTCCTAATCGATCAGCGCCGAGGGCTGCTGACAAAAATCCGGTGACGGTAACGCCGACTTGCAAGGTGGCCAACAGGCGGTTGGGATTGCTGGCAACCGAGGCAACCTTGGCGCCTCGCTTGCCGCGGGTTGCGATCTGCTTAATCTGACTTTCGCGCAGCGATACAAGAGCGATTTCAGCTGCAACGAAGATAGCGCCCAGGACAATCAGGGCAGCGATCAGGCCTATAGAGGTAAAGAGTGAGCTACTCGGGTTAGGTTCCATGATGTGAGAAGTCTAGCGAAGCCCCTTCCTATTGGCGCCTGCCTGACATAACCTTTCCCACGCTAGCCAACCGGCTAGCGACCTCATCCTCGGACCGTCGGGCACGTACCTGCCCGGATTAGGAAGTAGAAACATGGCATCAGTCGTATTCGAAAATGCATCTCGCATCTACCCAGGCACAACAGCACCTGCCGTAGACAAGCTCAACCTCACCGTCAAAGATGGAGAGTTCCTTGTACTTGTCGGACCATCAGGTTGCGGAAAGTCAACATCACTTCGCATGTTGGCAGGCCTTGAAGAAATCGACGGTGGTCGAATTCTTATCGGTGATCGCGATGTAACAAACGTTGCACCAAAAGATCGCGATATCGCAATGGTCTTCCAGTCATATGCGCTCTACCCACACATGACTGTTGCAGAGAACATGGGCTTCGCACTCAAAATCGCAGGAGTCGATAAGGCTGAGCGCGATAAGCGAGTCCGTGAAGCGGCAAAGTTGCTCGATCTTGAACCATATCTAGAGCGTAAGCCAAAGGCTCTCTCAGGTGGTCAGCGTCAGCGCGTTGCAATGGGTCGTGCAATTGTTCGTGAGCCACAAGTCTTCTTGATGGACGAACCACTTTCAAACCTTGATGCGAAGTTGCGCGTTGCAACTCGTACACAGATCGCTGCACTGCAGCGTCGCCTTGGAATCACCACTGTCTACGTAACTCACGACCAGGTTGAAGCTATGACCATGGGTGATCGCGTAGCAGTTCTTAAGGATGGCTTGCTCCAGCAAGTTGATACTCCTCGTAATCTTTATGACAAGCCAGCAAATGTCTTCGTTGCCGGCTTTATTGGTTCGCCTGCGATGAACCTACTTGTAGCTCCAGTCTCTGGCGGCAAGGCTCATCTTGGTGATCTCGATATCGATGTTCCAGCATCAGCTGGATCAAGCGTTACTGTCGGAATTCGTCCAGAAGGATGGTTGCCAGCAGCTAAGGGCTTCCATGTCTTTGTAGAAGTTGTTGAGGAACTCGGTTCTGATGCATTTGTCTACGGAAAGCCTGCAGATACAAATGTTAAATTCGCTAATTCATCAGATGAGGGCGTTCAGGTAATCGTGCGCTGGGATCCAAAGAACCCACCAAAGGTTGGAGATACCATCACTGTGGTAAACGTGCCAGGTGCGCTTCATCTCTTTGATACAGCAACAGGTAACCGCATCAACTAAGACCTAATAAGAAAAAGCCCCGCTGCACATTGTGCAGCGGGGCTTTTTACTTCTTTTCTTGCTTAACCCTTGGGCTAACCCTTGAGTGAACCTGCGAGCATTCCACGGAGGAAGTAGCGTCCAAGGAAGAGGTAGACAAGCAGCGTTGGAATCGAAACGATCAACGAAGCTGTCATGTTATTTCCGTAGTAGACCTGGTTACCTGAACCGGTGATGAAGTTAAGTGCAGTTGTTGCAACTGACAACTTAGGCGAACCACCAGTGAGGAAGATTGCGAAGAGGAAGTCATTCCACGCAGAGGTGAACTGCCAGATCAGAACCACAACAAATCCCGGGATAGATAGTGGCAAGAAGATGGTGCGGAAGATACGGACCATTCCAGCTCCATCAACGCGGGCTGCCTCGATGAGTTCGTTAGGGATTGCTGCAAAGTAGTTACGGAAGATCAAAGTACAGATTGGAATACCGTAAATGACGTGTGCAAATACCAGAACGTAGATGCTGCCACCAATACCAGCCCACTGGTTGAACTTAGTGAGTGGAATCATGATTGCTTGATATGGAATAAACATTCCGAAGAGGAAGGTTGTGAAGATTAAGTTAGAGCCTTTGAATTTCCACTTAGCAAAAACGTAGCCGTTGATTGCTCCGATTACTGCCGAGATGATTGAGGATTGAGTAACGAAGAAGAGGGTACGCATCATTGGCTCGCGTAGAACTTCCCATGTTGGTCCCCAGGCTTCAAAGTTCAAGCTAGTAGGTGGAGTAAAGGCGGCCGATTGGGTTACTCCGGTAATTCCCTTAACTGAGTTAATCACCATGATGTAAATCGGAAGAGCTGCAATTACGAAGAGAATTGTCAGGGCGAAGTAGCGGAAGACGAGCCAGAACTGACCCTTTCCATCTAAACGCTTTTTATTGCGAACGTCGAGCTTTTGGGTTACGCGAGTTGCGAGATCGGAACTCATTTGTTCGCCTCCTCAGTCTTGTTGACATAGATCAAATATGGAATAACGGCTACTGCAATCATCAACAAGATGACGATTGCAATTGCTGCGCCTTTTGCATAGTTCTGAAAATCAAAGATGGTCTGCCACATATAGATTGCCAACACCTTCGTGACATAGCTCTTGGTGGCAATACCGAAGATCAGGTCGAAGACCTTCATGGAGATATGGCCCAAAATAATCAGAACTGTCAGGAATGTTGGTGACAGTTGAGGGAAGAGAATATGGCGGTAGATCTTGAACTCTGAGGCGCCATCGACTCGCGCAGCTTCGCGAAGGTCATCTGGGATTCCACGGAAACCAGCGAGGAAGAGCGCCATGACATATCCAGCCATCTGCCAGATTGCAGGAAGAGCCATGGCATACATCGAGCCAGCTTCAGAGGTATACCAATCGCTCTGCAGAGCGCCAAGTCCAACGCTCTTCAAAATGTAATTAAGTCCTGTGGCGTCATCATCCTTGGCTGAGTCCATCAACCAGCGCCATGAAGTTCCCATAGCGATAAATGAGATAGCCATTGGATAGAGATAGGTAGAGCGGAAGAACCCTTCGCCCTTAATTCCCTTTTCGAGCAAGAGCGCCATGATTAGACCTGAGAGCAAGCAGCCAATCATGAATACTGCGGTGAATTTCAAAAGATTTGAAAGAGCATGTGTGAACTCAGGATCTGACCAGAGTTCGACGTAATTGATGAAGCCTACAAACTCAACCTTGGTGGTGTAGGCGTTATATCGATTCTCGAGCGATTCTAGGAATGTGTAACCAATCATGCCGTAAACAAAAATGGCCATTGCAATAATCGATGGAAGAACAAATAGAAATCCGCCCCATGGGCTCTGGATTTTCTTTCGGGTGGCTCTCACAGAAGTTGCGCCTCTCGCACTGCTAAAAATTATCTGAGAAATATATTTGCTATGAAATTGTGAAAAAGTCTGAAGTTCTGGCGGAACCTTATTGATTCCGCCAGAACTTCAGAACTTAGATGTTCAGTTGATGGCAACTAAACAGGGGTTTATCCCTGTGCGTTTGCCTTCTGAGCTGCAAGGAGAGCCTTTACAAAGCCCTTTGAATCCTTTGCTCCACCGGTGTAGAAGCGGCCAACTGCTGAGTTGTACGCTGCCATACCTGCATTGCCCCAGTTAACGCCGTGAACTGTTGAACCGACGAGGCGGTCAACCTTCCATGACTTCATTGCTGCCTGGAGGTAGCTGTCGTAGAGCTTTGGATCTGAGTCTGTACGTGCAGAGATTGAACCCTTCTTAGGGTTAAATGCATCTTGTCCAGCCTTTGATCCGCAGACCTTGAGCCATGCGATACCCGCATCGCGGTTTACTGCACCCTTAGGCAAAGTAAATGAGTCTGAGAGCCACTGGTATACGCCAGCAGTTCCTGGACCTGGAGCCCATGTGTAGTCCTTGCCTAGCTTGAGGCCTTCAGACTGCCACTGAGATGAAGCCCAGTCACCCATGATGAAGAAGCCAGCCTTGCCTGTTGTTACAAGCTTTCCAGCATCTGGCCAGTCAAGTGACTTGCTTGAGTTACCGTAAGAAAGGATTGTTGAGAAGTACTTGATTGCCTTAGCAACTTCTGGACCATCCCACTTTGTCTTGCCCTTCCATAGACCATCAAACTTGTCTGGTCCCATTGAAGCAAGAAGAACGTAGTCGAAGAGGTGAGCAATCGCCCAGTCGCCGTTTCCAGCAAGTGCGATTCCGTCAATTCCAGCCTTCTTGAACTTCTTCATGTCAGCGATCATTGCATCGAGTGATGCTGGAGCCTTAGTGATTCCAGCCTTCTTTGCTGCTGCTGGGCTCCACCACAAGACGTTTGAACGGTGGATGTTTACAGGAACAGAGTAAATCTTTCCATTTGTTGTAAGGGTCTTAATGAGATCCTTAGGGAATACCTTGTCCCAACCTTCTTGCTTGTAAAGGAATGAGACGTCTTCAATCTGTCCGGCCTTTACATAAGAAGATAGCTCTTCGCCAGCGTGTGCCTGGAATGTGTCAGGTGGATTGCCAGCTTGCATACGAGATACAAGAACACCCTTTGCGTTAACACCAGCTGCACCAGCAACTGAAGCGTTAATGAATGGTGTGTTTGGGTTGAGTCTTTCGAACTCTGATGTCATTCCTGCAAGACCTGCAGCTTCTCCACCTGATGCCCACCAGGTAAAGATTTCTAGTTGCTTATCAGTTTTAGCATGTGATGCTGGAGCTGATGAAACAGCTAGCGCAATTGCAGCAAAGACAGCCGCGACTTTGGACTTCTTTAGCATGTAGCGCCTTTCTTAAATTTGAGGACTTTCCTCACTTTGGGTTGCGTACTCCCTAAAGATTTACGGCATGGCCGCAAAGATTAGGTTTTACACTCC
>CAZHPQ010000008.1:0-25897 GCA_964533845.1 uncultured Candidatus Planktophila sp. | reverse complement strand
GCCTCAACATTTGGATACTTAGGTCTGCAATTTCCAGATGCTGATGGCCTAACCCCAATCTCGCAAAATCTCTCTACCGTGCGCGATACAGGAATTAATCTCGGAGTTGTTCTAGTCATTATCTGGATTGCCTTTATGGTGACAGCAACGAGTAATGGCGTAAACCTGACTGATGGGTTAGATGGATTGGCAACGGGTGCATCCGTTATGACATTCCTAGCGTTTGTCTTGATTGGCGTCTGGGAATTTGGTCAGAGCTGCGCAGTGAGCGTTTCACCTAACTGTTACAACGTTCGAGATCCGCTCGACTTGGCTGTACTTGCCGCTGCCTTTGCTGGATCGTGTACAGGTTTCCTTTGGTGGAATGCATCTCCTGCAAAGATTTTTATGGGAGATACAGGTTCGCTTGCACTTGGTGGAGCACTCGCTGGACTTGCGGCATCGTTGCGCGTTGAACTCCTCTTAATCCCACTTGGTGGCCTCTTCGTGATTATCACTCTCTCAGTCGCATTGCAGGTTATCTACTTCCGTTTAACTGGCGGCAAGCGCCTCTTTAAGATGGCGCCACTTCAACATCACTTTGAACTCTTGGGTTGGGGCGAGGTCACGATTGTTCTTCGCTTCTGGATCATTGCAGGTCTGTGTGTAGCACTAGGTCTTGGCCTCTTTTACACCGATTGGGTTGCAAGTTAAACCCTCATGGCACAAGAACTTTATAAGAACCTCAACGGATTGCGGATCTGCGTAGCAGGCGCTGGAGTAACCGGGCTAGCGGTGGCGCGAAGTCTGACTAAACGTGGAGTTGAAGTAACCCTCATCGACGAGAACAAAGGTTCAACAGATGAGTTTCCTGTGGTACATCCAGATGCAATCACAATCACCGACTTCGATCGTCTTCTTATTTCACCAGGGTGGAAAGAGAACCACCCAGTTATTCAAGCCGCACGTGCTGCGCAAGTACCTCTGATTAACGAAGTTGATTATGCCTGGAGCGTCAAAAAGCCCGCACAGAAGTGGATTAGCCTTACTGGCACCAATGGAAAGACTTCAACAGTCGAGCTCACAGCTGCGATGCTGCAGGCTGGGGGAGTCAGCGCAGTTGCTTGCGGCAACGTTGGCACGACTGTTATCGAATCGGTTGAATCACCTGAGGATTATCAAATCTTAGTAGTTGAACTATCCTCCTTCCAGTTACATTGGATGGAAGATGCATCATTTATCGCAGCAGCCATTCTTAACATTGCACAAGACCATATCGATTGGCATGGAAGCTTTGATGCATACGCTGGTGACAAAGTCTCAATTCTCGATAGAGCCACCACTGCAATCCTTAATGGTGAAGATGGCGAAATTGTGACGCGCGTTGCTCATTGGCAAGGACAAAAAGTTTTCTTCTCACTCGATACTCCAGGGCCTGGTGAAATCGGAATAGTCGAAGAGCTTCTGGTAGACCGCGCCTTTGTTGCTAACCCACAAGAAGCAGCGATGATCGCCGAACTCACCGAGGTAAAGCCCACAGTTCCACATAGCGTTTCAAATGCACTTGCTGCAGCAGGTTTAGCTTTAACCGCAGGGGTAACTCACGAAGCGTTGCGTTCTGCAATTACCGCATTTACTCCAGGGCGCCATCGCATCGAGAAGGTGTATGAAAGCGATGGAGTTACCTGGATTGATGATTCCAAAGCCACCAATCCTCACGCTGCTAGCGCTTCCATCATGTCTGCTCTCTCAGTCATCTGGGTTGCAGGTGGTTTAGCAAAAGGCGCCGAGATGGGAGAGCTGATTGAACGCGTGAAAGCTCGCGTTCGAATCGCCATCTTGATTGGGGAAGATCGCGCTCTCATCGCGGATGAACTTCGCCAGCGCGCTCCACATATTCAAGTAGAACTCATCGACTCACCTGCCGGATATTCCAAAGGTGGAGTAGATAATTCGTTAATGGAGACTGTTGTCCGCACGGCAAAGGCCAAGGCGGTTTCAGGCGACACCGTGTTGCTCGCCCCAGCATGCGCCTCGATGGATCAATTTCTTTCTTACTCCGACCGCGGAGATAGATTTAAGAGCGCAGTCGAGAAGGTAGTGCGAGATGGCAACTAAAGTGCAGAAGAAGTTTTTAGCGCAACCGGTCAATCACTTCTACATGCTCTTGGCTAGCGCAGGGGCGCTCACCTTCTTAGGTGTCATCATGGTCTTCTCAGCTTCAACAATCCATGCAATTGACACAAAGGGAAGCGCGACCTCAATCGTGTTGCGCCAGTTGCTCTTCGTCGTGGTTTCACTTCCCATCGCTGCATATTTAACAAAGATTTCAGTCGCACAATGGAACCTGCTGGCTCGCTTCGGATTCTCTATCTCTCTTATCATTTTGGGGATCCTCTTAATCCCTGGCGTTGGCAAAACGGTAAACGGAAATACCAACTGGATTGACCTGAAGATTATTGATATCCAACCAAGTGAATTTGCAAAGTTTCTGATGATTCTCTGGGCGAGCCGGTTATTAGCAAGGAAAGAGAGTGCAGGCAGATTTAACGTCAACGTCTTCGCTCTGCTTGCGCCAGGGTTCCTTATTGTCATGGCGCTCGTCATGGTGGGCCGTGACTTGGGCACTGCATCAGTGATTGCAGCAATCCTGGCCGGACTTCTCTTTGTCTCAGGTATTCGCCTACGCATTCTTGGATGGGCTACAGCTGCAGGTGCCCTCGCGTTGGCATTCCTCATTGCAACATCTGATTACCGCGCTCAAAGATTCCTAGTCTTCCTAAACCCATTTGCACCCGAGGATTACAAATTTGCTGGATGGCAGCCAGCGCATAGCTTGTTAGGTCTTGCAACAGGCGGACTCTTTGGAGTTGGACTCGGTGGAAGCAGACAGAAGTGGGGAAACCTTGCGGAAGCCCACACCGACTTCATCTTCTCAGTCATTGGTGAAGAACTTGGTTTAGTTGGAACCCTTGCTGTCTTGGCGCTCTTAGGAACACTTGTTTACTCCATGTTCCGAATTGCACTGCGTGCCAAAGAGCCGATGATTCGTTATGCCTGTGCTGGAATCGCATGTTGGTTCTTGGTGCAATCGTTTCTCAACATTGGGTCAGCAACGAGCATGCTGCCAGTTGTTGGAGTAACGCTTCCACTTGTCTCATACGGAGGTTCTGCGCTCGTTGCATCCCTCTGCGCTATCGGTTTTGTCGCAGGAGCCGCGCTCCGCGATCCTGAAGTCCGTAAAGAAATTGTGAAGCGAAAAGGCGCATGAACCGCATCATCGTTGCTGGTGGTGGCACAGCAGGACATATAGAGCCTGCAATTGCAGTTGCACAGCGTTGGCTGCTAACTCATCCTGATTCGCAGATTACCTTTCTTGGTACAAAGGCAGGGCTAGAAAGAACTCTTGTTCCGGCGGCTGGTTTCGCGCTCACCCTTATTCCTAAAGTCTCTGTGCCGCGTCGCATCACACCCAAGTTATTGCTCCTACCTTTCTCACTCCTCCGAGCGATTTCTCAATCCATAAAAGCGATAAAGGGCGCAGACCTGGTTATCGGATTCGGGGGATATGTTTCAGCACCTGCATACCTAGCTGCAGCTCTGACTCGAACTCCATTTGTGATTCATGAAGCTAACGCCAGACCAGGCCTTGCCAATCGTTTAGGCGCTCTCTTTACTCGGTATACCGCTGTTGCACATCCTGTGATGAGCGGATCACTCAAGAAATCACTATTTACCGGCCTTCCGCTGAAAGAGAATATTGCTAGCGCTTATGAGAGTGCGCAAAAGGATTGGCGCAGTTCGCGTTTAGCAGCTAAACGCACACTCGGCTTTAATGAGCAGAGCCCCCTGGTATTTATCTTTGGAGGCTCTCAAGGTTCTGCTGCAATAAATGACGTCATCGCACACTCACGGCAAGCGCTTACAACTCAGGGCGTAAATGTCCTTCATGGCGTTGGCGCCCGCAGTGATCTTCCAGAATCTAATAGTGGTTACAAAGCCGTTGATTACATCTCCGATATGGCGACGGCATATTTAGCAGCAGATCTGATTATTGCTAGAAGTGGTGCGGTGACCTGTGCTGAAGTAAACACCCTTGGTCGCTACGCACTCTTTATTCCTCTTCCTATTGGTAACGGTGAACAGAATCTCAACGCTGCCTCGCTTATTTCACAGGGTCGAGCAGAGATTCTCCCTCAGGCACAATTCACTGCAGAGTGGCTAGTTGCGAATCTCAACCGACTTCTCACTCTGAGCAACGCTGCACCAATCTCGGGTTCAATGATCGATATTGAAGCAACAACTAAGATTGTGGCGTTGATGGATTACGCGCTCTCTGGAGGTAAGTAAGTGCAGACGCTGCAAGGCAAGAAGATCCACTTCATCGGTATCGGTGGATCGGGTATGAGCGGTCTTGCGCGCATTGCACTCTCTGATGGAATTAGCGTCAGCGGCTCGGATGCGAAAGATTCATCAGTGCTCACCGCCTTGACCGCACTTGGTGCCAAAGTGTCAGCAACGCATGAGGCAGCAAATGTTGAAGGCGCGGATGTCGTTATCTATTCAACGGCTATCTCTGCAAATAATCCCGAGATGGCATATGCCGTTGAGCGTTCGATTCCTATTCTTACTCGCGCGCAGGCGTTGGCGCTTCTTATGAAAGGCTCACGCAGCATTGCTGTTGCTGGCACCCATGGGAAGACAACAACTTCTTCGATGATGACCGTGGCGCTGCAAGCGTGTGGGGCAGACCCTTCCTTTGCGATCGGCGGAACGCTGACAGCCTCAGGCTCTAACGCGCATCGTGGCACCGGCGATTTCTTTGTGGCAGAAGCAGATGAATCAGATGGATCATTTGTTGAGTACCAACCGCTTGCTGCGATTGTCACCAATATTGAACATGATCATGTTGATTTCTTTCATACACCTGAGGCAGTGACCGAAGTCTTTGACTCTTTTGCAGCGACCATTTCACCAGACGGCTTCTTGGTCTATTGCGCCGATGACGCTGGCTCAAAACGCCTCGGTGAATCTCTACTTGCCTGCACGCCGATTTCATACGGCACTTCTGAAGGCGTGGATCTAGCGCTTGATCAGATTTCTCTTAAGGCGATGGGCTCTAGCGCGCGCGTCATGTGGAAGGGCAGAGCGATTGGCACCCTCGAGCTGCAAGTTCCAGGGCACCACAATTTGCTCAATGCTGCTGCCTGTCTTGCGATGGGTATGGCTCTACAACTGCCGGCACATCAGCTCTTAGATGGCCTTCATAACTTCCGTGGCGCTGGACGTCGTTTTGAACTCAAAGCCACAGAACATGGGATTCGAATTATCGATGACTACGGGCATCATCCGACAGAGATTCGCGTGACTTTAGAGGCAGCGCGCCGTTATGCCGGAGATGGTCGTGTTCTGGTGATTTTCCAACCTCATCGTTATTCTCGAACTCAAGCTTTCCTTGAAGATTTTGCGACATCTTTAGATTTAGCTGATGATGTCACTCTTCTTGAAATCTATGCAGCGAGCGAGAAACCTATCCATGGTGTGACATCGGAATTGATCGCCGCCAAGATGGAGCACGGACACTATCTTCCAAACTTTGTTCAAGCCTCTGACCGCATTATCGAAATGGCTCAACCGGGAGATGTGATTATCACTCTTGGTGCAGGAGATGTGAACTCACTTGCTCCCATCATCGCCGAAGGGTTACAGCGTCGCTTTGCGTAAAGTCAGCAGATTTCCAATCTTCATCACTTTTTTAGTCGCGCTCTTTGTAGGACTCACTTATCTATTTGCATGGTCAAATATCTTCACAGTTTCATCTATCTCTATAGATGGCGCCCCCACTGCTTCAAGTAAAGAATCCATATCCAAAGTTGCCAATCTGCGCACCGGAGATAAATTAGCGCGTGTTGAACCTCGCGCCATCGCTCATCGAATTTCAGATATCGATTGGGTGGAAAGCGCTGAGATCTCTCGTAACTGGATAACAGGGGAGGTTGTACTCAGGATTACACCTCGCACTCCAACTGCATATTTCAATAATCGCGTTCTGGATGCCTCTGGCAAGGTCTTCACGCTGCCCGGCTTCACTGGCTCTGAGCTACCTCGGGTCTCAGCCTCGACCCCAGAATTAGGGCTGGTTGCAATCAATCTCTTTCGAAATCTACCTGAGTCAATCAGAGCAGATGTTCTTAGCCTTGCTGCCTACAATGAATCAAACTTCTCTTTGAAGGTAGATCGCGGGCAGAAGGAGTTGCAGATCCTCTGGGGAGCAAATGAAGAAAATGAATTGAAAACAGAAGTAATTGATGCACTTTTAGCGCTGCCAGAAAATAAAAATATTCGACGCATTGATGTCAGCGCACCTCATGCACCAATCGTTAAATAGCAACCTAATAGATGAAAAATTAGTTCGTGGCGGTCTTTGATTACCGCCACTAATACGCATACGTTGCCGCCATTAAAGAGAGTAGAAATGTAATTCTCAAGTTGAGGTTTACAGTTCTAAAGGGGGACTCACGTGGCTGCACCACAGAATTACTTAGCTGTCATCAAAGTTGTTGGAATCGGCGGCGGCGGAGTAAATGCAATCAATCGCATGATTGACGTCGGATTAAAAGGCGTTGAGTTCATCGCAATCAATACAGATGCACAACACTTGTTAATGAGTGATGCAGATGTGAAATTAGATATTGGTCGCGCATCCACAAAAGGTTTAGGTGCAGGAGCTGCTCCTGAAAAGGGAAGACAAGCAGCAATCGATCACACCGAAGAAATCGAAGAGATTCTTCGCGGTGCAGATATGGTTTTCGTTACTGCAGGGGAAGGCGGCGGTACCGGTACAGGTGGCGCTCCAATCGTTGCCAAGATTGCACGCGATCTCGGTGCACTCACTATCGGTGTCGTTACCAAACCGTTCTCATTTGAAGGAAAGATTCGTTCTCGCCAGGCTGATGAAGGAATTGAACTTCTACGCGAGCAAGTAGACACACTTATTGTTATTCCAAATGATCGACTCCTTGCAATCTCAGATCGCGCAATTACTGCAGTCGATGCATTTAAGAGTGCGGATCAAGTCTTACTCTCAGGTGTTCAAGGAATTACTGAAATCATCACACAACCAGGGCTCATCAATCTTGACTTTGCAGATGTAAAGACTGTGATGACAGATGCAGGTTCAGCCCTAATGGGGATTGGTTCTGCACGAGGTGAAAATCGCGCAACGCGCGCTGCAGAGCTAGCGATCTCTAGCCCACTCCTTGAAGCATCTATTGATGGTGCAATGGGGGTTCTGCTCTCAGTGGCAGGTGGATCAGATCTTGGTCTCTTTGAAATCAATGAGGCCTGCGAGTTGGTTCAGGCGGCAGCCCACCCTGATGCACGCATTATCTTTGGAACAACTATCGATGATGCGCTCGGTGATGAAGTCCGCATTACAGTCATCGCAGCAGGATTTGCTGGGGGAGAACCGAAGAAGGTTGATATGCCAGTGATTAACGCCAGCACTTTAGGTGGAGTAGCAGACCCAATTCCTTCCAATGACCCGCTCTCAGTTGCTTTAGATCTAGACTCTTCAACTCCGCGCAAACGCGTCACTTTTGAAGATCTTGTCTCTGAGGATGAAATTGATGTCCCAGACTTTATGAAGTAAATGGGGTATCGATTTACCAATCGCACCGGTGGAGTAAGCACCGGTGCGTTTTCTTCTCTCAACCTAGCTCTCCATGTCGGAGATGAGCCAGCAGTTGTCTTGGAAAACAGAGAGATTCTCGGGCGCGAAGTTGGCGCCCATCAATATATGGAGCAGGTGCATGGCAATCGAGTTGTCATTATTGAGGCAGTCTCAGATGAATCTCCAACTGCAGATGCTCTCGTCACCGGAATTCCGGGAGTCGCTCTCGCGGTAATGGTGGCAGATTGCATCCCGCTCTTGCTTACCTCCAAAGTGGCTGTCGCTGCCGTACATGTAGGACGTAAAGGTTTAATGAACGACGTTGCACTCAGCGCCATTGCGGCTATGCGCGAGATTGGCGCGAAGGAAATTTCTGCAATTATGGGGCCATCAATCTGTGGACGCTGTTACGAAGTTTCAGAAGAGATATTTAGCGAAGTTACTGCAACACATCCGGCAGCAGCTGCATCGACGCCAAATGGAACGTGCTCCTTGGATCTTCCTGCAGCGCTCGAGAAAGTCTTATTGGCTGAAGGAGTTTCGCTCTCTTTTGAAAAAGGTTGCACCGTTGAAGACCCTGACCTCTTTTCATATCGCCGAGATGGCGTAACCGGCAGACAAGTTGGGGTTGTGTGGCTATGAGCCGTCGTGATGAACTTGCTGCCAATCTAGCTGCCGTACAAGAACGCATAAATAGGGCTGGCGTGACTCTCATTGTTGTTACCAAGACTTATCCGGTGAGTGATGTAGAGATTCTCAAAGATTTAGGCGTTGATAACTTCGGAGAGAATCGAACCGAAGAAGGTGAAATTAAAGCTGCAGCAGTTCCCGCTACCTGGCATTTCCAGGGTGGAATTCAGAGCCGAAAGATTAAAGATATTGTGCAGTGGGCTGATGTCATTCACTCACTAGATAACAAAGAGCACGCTCTCAAAGTTGGGCAGAGAGCAGAGCGGCCGATTGGCGTCTTTCTGCAACTCTCATTGGATGGTGATCCAGAACGAGGGGGAGTAATCGAGTCAGAGTTAAGCGCCCTGGCCGAAGTTGTAGTTGCTTCACCCAATCTCACACTTGCAGGTTTGATGTGCGTCCCACCGGTCAGCGCTATTCCCGCCGAAGCGTTCTCACAGATATATGGCGCCCATCAACGTTTCCTTAAAGATTTTCCTAATGCGAAATCGCTCTCTGCGGGAATGTCAGGAGACTTTGAAGTGGCCATCGACCATGGTGCGACACATATCCGGGTAGGTAGTTCAATCCTCGGCTCTCGCACCCAGCGCTAGTAACCTAGACCTCATGTCAGCACTCAATAAAATGATGGGCTTCTTGGGCCTCGTCGATACCGATGAAGAGACCGCAGCTGCGCAAGCGCCAGCACGTACTGCAGTCGCGCGCCCTACTCGTGATCGCACTGGAGTAACCGTTCTCGGATCACATTCAACTCCGGTTACATCTGCTCCAATTCAACCTGCACTCATTGAAGAGCAATCTCCTTACAACATCATCACTTTGCAACCACGCTCTTACTCTGAAGCTCGCAAAGTTGGAGAGTATTACCGTGAAGGTAACCCTGTCATCATTAACCTTGATGACATGGAAGAAGGAGAGCGCAAGCGTCTCGTTGACTTTGCCAGTGGACTGGTATTTGGTTTGCATGGACGCATTGAACGCATCAGCCTCAAGGTTTTCTTGCTATCACCAGCAAATGTCAATGTGAGCAATGAAGATAAGACCGCTGCTCAGGCAACCTTCTTTAACCAGAGCTGATTATTTAGATGCTTGAATCAGTTCTCGTCCAACTTATTGGACTCTTTAAACTCGCGCTCTTCGCTCGCATCATCATCGACTATGTCCGGATGTTTGCACGTAACTGGCGACCAAATTCTTTCCTGCTCGCCGTATTTGAAATTGTCTACTCAATAACTGATCGACCAATGAGATATGTACAGCGCTTTGTGCCACCGCTTCGTATCGGCGGCGTAGCGCTGGATCTCTCATTCATCGTTCTCTTGATTGCAGCTAATATCGCACAAGCTGTAATCCGCATTATTCTCTAACCTACTTTTTTAGAGATACGCCAACGCTGAGTTCATTATCTTCTTGCGCCACAGCTTCGTCGTAATCGAAAGAGGTAGCAAGTACCTCATCCGAGATATGTGCAGCAGCGCCACGAATGGTTTCCTGTAACTCGGCTGGCGCATTCCAGCGCACCTGAATCCGGTCTGAGATTTCAAAACCATCGCTCTTACGCCGTTCTTGAATTAAGCGGATGACCTCGCGGATATTGCCAGCTGCTATGAGTTCAGGAGTAAGTGCTAAATCAAGCGCGACGCTCTCACCGTCGTGGCTAGCAACCATCCAGCCCGACTTTGGCACTTCAGTGACAACTAGATCTTCTAGTGCAATTTCGAAAGCGCCCAAGGTGGCAGAACCGCTTGAGCGCAGCCCTTTAACCAAGGCAGTTGGTTCAGCTGCTGCAATCAACTTTGCAACATCCTGGACTGCTTTTCCATACTTTGCACCGAGTGATTTGAAGTTTGCCTTTACGGATACATCAACAAGGTCACCATCTGCGCTTGCGATATCTTGCAGATCAATGACATTGAGCTCATCAGAAATCTGCGCCTTCATATCTGCTGGCAGCTGTGACCAACCTTGGGCTGAAATCAGAGCGCGCTGAAGTGGCTGACGGATCTTGATGGCAGATTCTGCGCGCGCAGCTCTACCTAACTCAACGACGCGACGGGTCATTGCTACTTGCTTATTAAGCGTCGGATCGATGAGTCCGCCATCTGCGATTGGGAAATCTGTAAGGTGAACCGAAGTTGCTGCGTTTCTATCCGCCGGACGCACCAAGACTTGCCAGGTATGTTCTGCAATAAAGGGAACCATTGGTGCAAGAAGCTGAGTCAGGGCCACCAGACATTCATGCAAGGTAGCCAAAGCTGCTGCATCCGCATCCCAGAAGCGGCGGCGAGATCTGCGGACGTACCAGTTTGATAGGTCATCAATAAATCTTGCTAACTCTTTTCCTGCAGTCTGTGAATCAAAGTCTGCGTAAGCCTTATCTACTGAGTTGATAAGAGAGTTAAGTTCACTCAGAATCCATCGATCCATAATTGCGCGATCAGCGATAGCTGGACTCTTCGATAAGTCGAACTCTGAGGCTTCTGCATACAAGGCGTGGAAAGAGATTGTGTTCCAGTAGGTAAGAAGAGTTTTGCGGACAACATCTGAAATCGCATCATGGCCAACGCGACGAGCCGACCATGGTGAGCCGGCAGCCAACATGTACCAGCGGACTGCGTCTGCACCATGCTGATCCATAAGTGACATTGGTTCTAGAACATTGCCTAAGTGCTTACTCATTTTGCGGCCATCTTTATCGAGGATGTGACCCAGACAGAGAACGCTCTTATATGAACTCTTATCAAAGACAAGTGTTCCAATAGTCATCAATGTGTAGAACCATCCACGAGTCTGATCGATAGCCTCACAGATAAAATCAGCAGGGTAGGCGGCCTTAAACTTCTCAACAGAACCTGGTTTATGTGGATAGCCCCACTGTGCAAAAGGCATTGCACCGGAGTCATACCAGCAGTCGATAACTTCAGGAACGCGAACCATGGTCTGTGAACACTCTGCGCAGGCAAAGGTGATGTCATCGACAAATGGGCGGTGTGGATCAAGGTTGCTCAACTCTTGGCCAGCCAAGGCGCCAAGCTCTTTTAGTGAATCTACACAGACCTCGTGCTTATTCTCGCAACGCCAGATAGGTAGCGGTGTTCCCCAGAATCGATTTCGCGATAGCGCCCAGTCAATATTGTTATTGAGCCAATCTCCGTATCGACCAGTTTTAATTGTTTCTGGATGCCAATCTGTTGCCTGGTTTTCGCGGATTAACTCATCCTTAATTGACGTTGTTCGGATATACCAAGAAGGTTGTGCGTAATAGATGAGCGCTGTGTGGCATCTCCAGCAATGTGGATAAGGGTGCTCGTATGGAACATGCTTATAGAGCGCACCTGATGCCTTGAGCTCCTTCACGAGTTGCTTGTCGGCATCTTTAAAGAAGATTCCACCTACCACTGGTACATCGGCTAAAAACTTTCCATCGGGCGCAATTGGATTTACAACAGGTAAGCCATATGCGCGACAGACCTGTAAATCGTCGGCGCCAAATGCGGGGGATTGGTGAACCAAACCTGTTCCATCTTCAGTGGTTACATAGGTTGCAAGAACAACAAAGTGCGAATCTGGAATCTCGATGTAATCAAATGGACGCTTGTAGGTAGTGCGTTCTAACTCACTACCCTTGAGAGTCTTCAGAATTGTGTGTTCTCCTGCCACGGCAGAGAGCAGTGGCTCTGCAACGATTAGTACTTCAGAGTTATCTTCTACGACTGTCTTAACGACCACATAATCAACATCGGGGTGGGCGGCGATAGCTGTATTTGAAACGAGCGTCCAAGGAGTTGTTGTCCAGACGAGAAGGGACGCACCCATTTCGGCAAGCTCGCCCGATGTAATCGGAAAGCGCACGTAAACAGATGGATCAACGACAGTCTCATACCCTTGCGCCAATTCGTGATCCGATAAACCAGTTCCACAACGCGGGCAATATGGCGCAACGCGATGATCTTGAACCAATAATCCTTTCTTCCAAATCTCTTTAAGGCTCCACCAGACGCTCTCAACATATTCGGGCGCCATCGTCCAATATGCTTGATCAAAATCAACCCAAAATCCCATTCGCTCAGTCATGGCAGTGAAGGCATCTACATGTCGGGTTACTGATTCGCGACATTTATCGTTAAAGGCTGCGATTCCGTACTTTTCAATATCGCCCTTGCCTGAAAATCCCAACTCTTTCTCGACTGCAATTTCAACTGGTAGTCCGTGGCAATCCCAACCGGCTTTACGAGTGACGTACTTTCCCTTCATCGTTTGATAACGAGGAAAGACATCCTTAAAAACACGCGCTTCAATGTGGTGAGTACCTGGCATGCCATTTGCCGTTGGAGGGCCTTCATAAAAAGTCCATGGCGCTCCGGCAGCACGTGATTGCGTGCTCTCTTCAAAGATCTGATTCTCACGCCAAAAATCTAGGATTGATCGCTCCATCGCAGGTAGGTCGATCTGTGCGCTTATGGCACGAAATGGTGATGGCATAAAAAATCCCCCAAGCATCAAAAGAACTTGGAGGGACGAACTCGCACGTGAGTTCGCGGTACCACCCGCCTTGCACCAGGCACGAGATGTGCGAGGCGCCGCTTATTTTCTCCAAGCTTTCGGTCAGTTCTACCCCGCAGCTGCGGATCTTCTGACGTGCTCCGAAGGTGATGGCCTCATCAACGCACTTTTCTTGCTCGGTCCTGCGTGCCTAAGTCTAAACCATGCGTGGCTAAGTTGGTTACGAGGGGAAAAACGCATAAGGTGCGCGGCGTGCCAGGAAAAAAGGTAGTCAAAAAAGCAGCGAAGAAGTCTCCTGCGAAGACGGCTCCTGCCAAAAAATCCGCAGCTAAGAAAGTTGCGAAGAAGGCTCCTGCAAAGAAAATTGCTAAGAAGGCACCAGCCAAAAAAGCACCGGCTAAGAAAGCGGTAGCAAAGAAGGTTGCCAAGAAAGCTCCGGCAAAGAAAACGATCCCGGTAAAGAAGGCTCCTGGACGTCCATTTCCTTCCAAGGTCGGCAAGACAACTCTTACCGTTGATGAAAAATCACAGACAGTTTCTGTAGCAACTGTTGTAGCGCCAGCTGCAGCCCCCGTCGTTGAAGAGCGTCGCTTGGTAATGCCACCTCCACCTCGCCCAGTAAAGAGCGGCAAGAAAGTTGCACCTCTTAAGCCAATCAAGGCTGCTCCGACTCCAGTGACTGCTTCTAGCGATGAAGCGCCTTGGTCTGCCGCAGAGTTGAAAGCAATCCGCGCAGAGATTGCAACTGATCTGGAACGTCTACGCGCAGAACTTGCCAGCGTTGAAGCTGAGATGGATGAACTCATCGCAGAATCAGGCGAAGGAGCAGGAGACGATCAAGCTGACTCCGGTACAAAAACTTTTGAACGAGAACATGAAATGTCACTCGTGATTAATGCGCGAGATATGGTTCTTCAAACCGAACGCGCGCTAGCTCGCATTGATGCCAAGACCTATGGGATGTGTGAAGAATGTGGTTCGCCAATCGGCAAAGCTCGCCTGCAGGTGTTTCCACGTGCAACGCTCTGCATGATCTGTAAGCAGAAGGAAGAGCGGCGCTAAGGTGCGCCCCCATTTTAACTCTGGCAATACTCGCACCATCTGGCTGACTGCATGGACAATCTGGCTCTTTGATTACGCAACTAAAACGTGGGCGCTTGCCAAATTCTCTTCTGATCCACAACCAGTAATCGGCACCTTCTTACAATTCACATTGCTGAAAAATTCTGGAGCAGCATTTAGCTTGGCCAGCGGATTCACTCTTGTCTTCTCACTTCTGGCAGTGGCAGTGATTGCCACCATTGTCAGATATGCAGCGCGCATAACTTCCCGTGGATGGTTGACCTGCGCTGGCCTGCTTCTTGGAGGAGTACTCGGAAATCTCACAGATCGCATCTTCCGTGAACCCGGATTCTTTCTGGGACATGTGATTGATTGGATTCAGATACCGAATTGGCCTGTCTTTAACATCGCCGATATTGCAATATCAACTGCCGCACTCCTTGCTTTCATCCAAACGATGCGAAATGTTCCTCCCATTACACAGGTACAGTAGGTAATGATGACAAGAGAATTGCGCACACTGAGCGTTCCAGAAGGCGTTGCTGGCGAACGTATAGATAGCGCACTGACCCGAGTTCTGGGCCTTTCTCGCACCGCCATCGTCAAACTCCTAGAAGATGGCGACATCACCACCAATAACCGGGCGATGCAGAAATCAGATCGCGTTGCAGCAGGACAACTCATTGAAGTTTTAATGCCCGCTCAAGTGAACCAAGATCCAATTCCTCTTACACCACTTGAAGGCTTAACAGTTATCTATAACGATGACGATATCGTCGTAATTGATAAACCGGTGGGGTGCGCGGCGCATCCGAGCCCAGGTTGGATGGGCCCAACAGTTGTTGGAGCGCTAATGGCTGCGGGATACACAATTACTACATCAGGTCCAGCAGAACGTGCTGGCATTGTGCACCGTCTCGATGTCGGCACTTCAGGCTTAATGATTGTGGCTAAGACAGATAGCGCCTACCTCAAGTTAAAAGAGATGTTTCGTAACCACGAGATAGAAAAGACTTATCACGCACTTGTGCAAGGACATATGGATCCTGCAACTGGAACCATTGATGCACCCATCGACCGACATCCAAAAGAAGATCACCGATTCGCCGTTGTTGCGACAGGCAAAGAGAGCATCACGCACTATGAAGTCATCGAGTATTACCGTTCTGTCTCACTTGTAAAGGTGGAGCTAGAAACTGGTCGCACACATCAAATCCGCGTTCACTTCTCTGCGCTTGGGCATCCACTCGTTGGAGACACTACCTATGGCGCCGATCCCGTACTTGGTAAGAAGATGGCGATGTCTCGTCCATGGCTACACGCGCTTGAACTGCGATTTAACCATCCAATCAGCGCACTTCCTTTAGTTCTCAGCGCTCCATATCCACCTGACCTTCAGGCTTCTCTGGCGTTGCTATCCGAAGCAGTTCTCCCTTAGGCGCTAATGTTGCGCCACCATGTCATCTGAAGATCTTTCAGCTTCACGGGCATCGACGAACGACTCGTTTGTACATTTACATGTGCATACCGAGTACTCGATGCTCGACGGTGCCGCGCGCGTCGGAGATCTGGTCAATGAAGTAGCTCGACTAGAAATGCCCGCGATTGCAATGACAGATCACGGCAATGTCTTCGGAGCTTTTGATTTTTACAAGCAAGCAACCAAGGCGGGCGTTAAGCCAATCATTGGTATCGAAGCCTATGTAGCTCCCGAATCTCGATTTGATAAGAAGCGCGTGCAGTGGGCCGATGGCGGCGAGGATGATGTTTCAGGTGGCGGCGCGTATACCCACATGACAATACTTGCTGAGAATAACGAGGGGTTGGCCAATCTCTTTCGGCTCTCATCCCTTGCCTCTCTTGAAGGCTATTACTACAAGCCGCGCATGGATCGCGAATTGCTTTCACGGTATGCCGATGGGCTTATTGCAACAACTGGCTGTCCCGGTGGAGAAATCCAAACTCGGCTCCGCATGGGAAATTACCGTGAAGCTCTGCGAGCAGCCAGCGATTACAGAGACATATTCGGCGCCAAGAACTTCTTCCTTGAAATCATGGATCATGACATCGAAATCGAAAATCGAGTCAAGGCTGATCTTCTCAAGCTTGGTAAAGAGTTGAAGCTTCCGCTTCTTGCTACAAACGATCTTCACTACACATTCCACGAAGATGCAGCAGCTCATGCCGCGCTGCTCTGCGTGCAATCAGGTACAACACTCGCAGACCCAAAGAGATTTAAATTCGATAACGATGAGTTCTACCTCAAGACTCCGGCGCAGATGCGCGAGCTCTTTAAGGAAATCCCTGAAAGTTGCGATAACACTCTTCTTATTGCAGAGCGTTGCAACGTCAAACTCCGCGAAAATGAGAATCTGCTCCCTGCCTTCCCGGTTCCGGAAGGCGAAACTGAGGATTCGTGGCTTCGTAAGGAATCCGTACGCGGACTACTCGAAAAAATGGGAGATCGTGCGACTGATGAATATCGCACGCGCCTTAATTACGAACTCGATGTCATGGCGAATATGGGATTTCCTGGTTACTTCCTCGTCGTTGCAGACTTGGTAGGACATGCCAAGAAAGTTGGAATTCGCGTTGGGCCAGGTCGTGGCTCTGCCGCAGGCTCACTCGTTGCGTATTCTCTTGGCATCACAGGGCTCGATCCCATCGAACACGGCCTCCTGTTTGAGCGCTTTCTCAATCCAGAGCGTATCTCGATGCCTGATATCGATCTTGACTTCGATGAACGTCGCCGTTCCGAAATGATTCGTTACGCAACTGAAAAGTATGGCGAAGACCGAGTAGCGCAGATCATTACCTACGGAACAATTAAGTCTAAGCAAGCCCTGAAAGATTCCACACGTGTACTTGGTTACCCATATGCAATCGGCGAAAAACTCACCAAGGCACTTCCGCCATCAGTGATGGGCAAGGACATCACTCTCTCTGGAGTATTTGATGCCAAGGATTCACGTTACGGCGAGGCCGGCGAATTTAGACAACTTTACGAGAGCGATCCTGACTCTAAGCGGGTCGTTGATTTAGCTAAAGGCTTAGAAGGTCTTAAGCGTCAGTGGGGAGTGCATGCTGCTGGCGTCATTCTTTCTCGGGAACCACTGCTCGATGTAATTCCTATCCATCGCCGTGATGCGGATGGCGCAATCATTACGCAATTCGACATGGGAGCTTGCGAGTCAACGGGTCTGCTCAAGATGGACTTCTTGGGGCTACGAAACCTTTCTGTACTCGATGATGCGCTCCTTAATATCAAGGCTAATCAGGGAATTGATGTAGTCCTTGAAGATTTGCCTTTGCATGACCAAAAAACATTCGAACTGCTATCGCGCGGCGACACTCTCGGTGTATTCCAACTCGACGGTGGCCCGATGCGCGCACTTCTGCGCAGCATGGCTCCAGATTCTTTCGCAGATATTTCTGCAGTGATCGCTCTTTACCGTCCTGGACCGATGGGTGAGAATGCACATAATAACTACGCTGACCGTAAAAATGGTCGAAAGCCAGTCGAACCGATTCACCCAGAACTCTCTGAATCTCTGAATGAAATTCTTGGTGACACCTACGGCCTCATTGTTTATCAAGAGCAGGTGATGGCGATTGCCCAGAAAGTTGCTGGATTTACTCTGGGTCGCGCAGATTTACTTCGTAAGGCGATGGGAAAGAAGAATAAAGAGATTCTCGATAAGGAGTACATCCCATTTGAAGCAGGTATGAAGGAGAATGGATTCTCCGTTGCAGCTATTAAGCGTCTCTGGGAAGTTCTTATCCCATTCTCAGATTACGCATTCAATCGAGCTCACAGCGCCGGTTACGGTGTTGTCTCTTTTTGGACCGCTTACTTAAAAGCGAATTACCCAACAGAATATATGGCCGCTCTCTTAACCAGCGTGCGCGATGATAAAGATAAATCTGCGCTCTATCTCTCTGAATGCCGTCGCATGGGCATTAAGGTCTTGCCACCGGATGTCAATGAATCAGATGCTGAATACACACCTCGTGGAGTTGATATTCGCTTTGGCCTTGCCGCCATTCGAAACGTCGGAGAAGGTGTTGTTGCCTCCATCAAGGCAGCGCGCGCGAGCAAAGGAACATTTTCATCTTTCGGTGACTTCCTAGCCAAGGTTGATGCCAATGTCTGCAATAAGAAGACCATTGAATCGTTGGTAAAGGCTGGTGCATTTGATTCGCTCTCTCATCCACGTAAGGGTTTGATGGCCATTCACCTCGAAGCAATCGACTCTGTCATTGAGACCAAGCGCGCAGAAGCTATCGGCCAATTCGACCTCTTTGGAGGCGACACTATTTCGCAAGTCGCCGGACTCGATATCGAGATTCCAAATACCGAGTGGGACAAGTCCACTCTTCTTACCTTTGAACGCGAGATGCTGGGGCTCTACGTTTCAGACCATCCACTCTTAGGCGTCGAGCACGTGCTGCGATCCCATACAGATATGTCTATCTCAGAACTCCTGGAAGATGGCCCGCAAGATGGCGTAGTCACTATCGGTGGACTCATCACTGGAATTCAACGAAAAGTTTCTCGCCAAGGCGCTTCGTGGGCTGTTGTCAATGTAGAAGACCTCGAAGGTGCGATTGAAGTCCTCTTCTTCTCCAATACCTACAATCAATATGCGCTCTCACTGACCGAAGATCGTGTGGTTGTTGTACGAGGACGTTTCTCTCGAACCGATGAACAAGTTCGCTTCACAGCCCTTGAGATGAAGATGCCAGATATCAGCGCAGCTCCAACTGGACCACTGCTTATCTCATTGCCTGCAACACAAGTCACGCCACCAGTTGTTGAGAGAATGAAAGAGATTCTTCGCTCTCATCCTGGCAAGCGAGAAGTGCACCTGCAAGTAATTGATCAGCAGAAATCAACAACGTTGAAGATTGATGCTCTTGTGACATCGTCACCAAGTTTGAGCGCAGATCTCAAGGCAATTTTGGGCCCTGACTGCCTCGTTCGCATCTAACTCATCAGTATCTGAATAATCAGGTCTCACGGTCATCTCTGCCCAAAGTAGAATGCGCTCGTGATTCGTACCGTTGATCTGCGAGGCAAGGTTCTTGATAAAGCTGGCTATCAAGAGCTTCTTCCCCGAGCCACTCTCGATGTGGCATCTGCAATGGTAGCGATCGCTCCAATATTGCAGCGAGTGAAAAATGGCACTGAAGCCGATTTGATTAAGTTGGCAGAAGAGTTTGATGGGACTACTCCAGTATCCATTCGTGTTCCGCAGAAATCGATCGATGAAGCACTACTGAACCTTGATCCTCAGGTTAGGACTGCGCTTGAAAAGTCAGCGGCCAGAATTCGTAAAGTGCATGAAGATCAGCGACGTCAAGAAACCACTACAAGAGTTGTTGATGGTGGAACTGTCACCGAACGTTGGGTACCAGTAGATCGAGTTGGACTCTATGTACCGGGTGGTCGCGCTGTATATCCAAGTAGCGTCATGATGAATGTGATTCCTGCACAGATTGCTGGAGTGAGCAGTATTGCTGTGGCATCACCACCACAAAAAGAGTTTGCAGGTATGCCGCACCCAACGATTTTGGCGACATGCGCTCTCTTAGGAATCACAGAGGTTTATGCCGTTGGGGGAGCGCAAGCAATTGCGCTCTTTGCTTACGGCATGAAAGATCTCTGCGCCAAGTGCGATTTAGTAACTGGGCCAGGCAATATCTATGTTGCAGCAGCTAAACGTGCTCTTCGCGGAATAATCGGAATCGACTCCGAGGCTGGACCTACTGAGATTGCAATTCTCGCCGATGACACAGCGATTGCCGCAGACGTGGCTACCGATTTGATCAGTCAGGCAGAGCACGATGTCATCGCAGCGGCAGTTCTTGTAACAACTTCAACAAGGTTGGCTAGCGCGGTGGAAGCTGAGCTTGAGAAGAGAGTTGCTGCAACGAAGCACTCCGAAAGAATCCGTTCTGCGTTATCGGGCATTCAATCTGCGATTGCACTTGTTGACTCCATTGAACAAGGCCTTGATGTCGTGAACGCATACGCCGCCGAACACCTTGAAATTCAGACTTCGCAGTCAGCCCTTGATGCACAGAAGATCCGCAACGCCGGAGCAGTTTTCATTGGGCGCTTCTCACCAGTTTCTCTTGGTGATTACTCCGCGGGCTCTAACCATGTACTACCAACAGGTGGATGCGCATGCCACAGCAGCGGCCTTTCTGTGCAGACTTTTTTGAGAGGTCTACATTTCATCGAATACAACCAAGCTGCATTTACTGAAATTCTCGAAACAGTCGTTACTTTGGCCAACTCTGAAGATTTGCCGGCACATGGTGAAGCAATGACTGCGCGTTTGGAGAATTTATGAATCTGTGGCCCACATGGTTACCTCTGCGCCAAGATTTACGCGAACTTTCTGCATATGGTGCGCCACAGGTTCCTGCCGATGCGGTGATGAATACAAATGAGAACCCATATCCGCTCTCACAAGAACTTTCTGCGGCTATAGCTGCCAGAGTCTTGGATGCTGCGAAGAACCTCAATCGCTATCCCGATCGCGATGCCACTGTGGTGCGACGCAAGCTTGCGCAATTCATCAATAATCTCTCTGCCACAGAGATGACTGAAGAGAACATCTGGGCTGCAAATGGCAGCAACGAGATTATTCAATCCCTGTTTATGGCATTTGGAAGTGGCGCAGCTCTTGGCTTTACTCCTTCTTATTCAATGCATCCCTTAATTGCAAAAGTAACTGGCGTATCTTGGATTAATGGTTCTCGACGCGAAGATTTCACATTGGATTATGACTCTGCCCTTGCGCAGATTCAACGCGAGAAGCCGGCTCTTACCTTTATCACCACGCCCAATAATCCAACTGGCTCAGCGCTTTCAATTGATGAAATCGAGAAGTTAGCCAAGGCAACGCCGGGCTTATTGGTCATCGATGAGGCTTACGCAGAGTTTTCAGAAGAACTCTCGGCAGTTACTTTGATTGAGAAATACCCACACGTAGTAGTGATCAGAACAATGAGCAAGGCATTTGCCTTCGCCGGAGTTCGTCTAGGTTATTTGGTTGCAGAAAAGGCTGTCATTGACGCTATGTATTTGGTTCGTCTTCCTTATCACCTGAGCGCGTTGACTCAAGCTGCTGGAGAAGTAGCGCTGGATTATCAAGAGGAGTTGCTTGCCAACGTGGCTCGTCTACGCGCCGACCGAGAGAAATTGGCGCAGGGTATACGCGATCTTGGACTCACCGTTGTTCCGAGCGCTGCAAACTTCCTGCTCTTCGGAGGTTTTGCTAAGCCAGCCGGACAGCTGTGGCAAGAGATGCTCGAAAGAGGAGTTCTCATTAGAGATGTGGGATTATTGGGCTACTTGCGAGTGACCATTGGCAACGAAGCCGAGAACAAGAAATTTATCGATTCACTATCGGCTTGCCTGGGAGAAATATGAACAGAACCGCACGCGTTGAACGCACAACGAAGGAATCAAGCGTTCTTGTTGAACTCAATTTAGATGGTACTGGTGAAATCTCTGTCGAAACCGGAGTTCCATTCTTTGACCACATGATGAGTCAGCTCGGGAAACACTCTGGCTTTAATCTCACCATTAAGACAACAGGCGATGTTGATGTTGATTCACACCACACTGTTGAAGATACATCTCTTGCCTTCGGACAAGCTCTCCGTGAAGCGCTGGGTGATAAGGCCGGTATCCGTCGCTTCGGCGATGCCATGGTTCCGCTCGATGAAGTTCTCGTGCAGGCAGCAGTTGATCTATCAGGGCGTCCATATTTGATTCATCGCCAACCCGAGATTGTTGAACTTATTGGCACCTTCGATACAACTCTTGGAAAACATATCTGGGAATCCATCGTCGCCGAAGCTCGTATCGCGCTCCACATACGCGTCCTTGAAGGGCGTAATGCGCACCACGTCTTTGAAGCGCAGTTCAAGGCTGTCGCGCGTGCGTTGCGCGATGCTGTTTCACTCGATGGTCGCGTTGCGGGAATCCCTTCCACCAAGGGCTCTCTCTAACGTTCGTGATTGCAATTCTTGATTACGGCTCTGGAAATTTAAGATCAGCCCAACGCGCTTTTGAAACGTCAGGACGTGAGGTTGTCATCACCTCGGATTATCAAGAGGCATTGAACGCAGATGGGCTAGTCGTTCCAGGAGTAGGAGCTTTTGCTGCGTGCATGGATGGGCTCACCAAAGTGCGTGGAGATCAACTTGTGCGAGAGAGAATTTCAGCGAGTCGACCAACTCTAGGAATATGTGTCGGGATGCAGATTCTCTTTTCACAAGGAGTTGAACATGGAAGCCATTCTGGAGTCGGTATCTGGGACGCCACAGTTGAAAAGCTAGAGGCACCGATATTGCCGCATATGGGGTGGAACACTGTGAAGGCAGGTGCCGGTTCGCATCTTTTTAGAGGAGTCGAAGAAGAATCTTTCTACTTCGTTCATTCATATGCAGTCAAAGAACCTGTTGGCCAAATCCCAACTTTTTCAAAGTACGGAGAAGATTTCTTGGCTGCGGTCGAAGATGGAGTGATAGCTGCAACGCAGTTTCATCCTGAAAAATCTGGAGAAGCAGGGCTACATTTGATTAAGAACTGGGTGCAAACGCTATGAGTTATTTAGAACTACTTCCAGCAGTTGATGTTAAAGATGGCCGCGCTGTACGCCTTGTCCAAGGTGAACTCGCTGCCGAGACTGCATATGGCCATCCACTAGAAGTTGCCCTCGAATTTCAAGCAGCAGGGGCTGAGTGGTTGCACCTTGTGGACCTTGATGCCGCCTTTGGTCGCGGTGAAAATAGCGCGCTCCTAGCTGAAGTGGTCGGCAAGCTTGATATCAAAGTCGAGCTCTCTGGCGGAATCCGCGATGATGAAACGCTGCGACGCGCTCTTGCAACCGGTTGTACACGAATCAATCTTGGAACTGCCGCACTAGAAAACCCTGACTGGACTGCCAAGATAATTTCAGAGCATGGTGATCGCATCGCCGTGGGTCTTGATGTGCGTGGACATGTGCTGGCTGCCAGGGGTTGGACTAAAGAGGGCGGCGATCTCTTTGAAACAATCGAACGACTGGAGCGTGATGGATGTGCGCGTTACGTTGTTACAGATGTTACAAAAGATGGAACGCTGCAAGGGCCAAATGTGCAACTTCTTCAAGAGGTATGCGCTGTCACCAAAAAGCCTGTTGTTGCATCGGGCGGAATTTCATCCCTCGCCGATATCGAATCTCTCATGGCTCTTAACGCCATCGGAGTTGAAGGTGCAATCGTCGGCAAGGCTCTCTATGCCGGAGCATTTACTGTGCAAGAGGCGCTGGAGTTAACAAAGCGATGAGCCTTTCCGTCCGCATTATTCCCTGTCTTGATGTCACAGATGGTCGCGTTGTAAAGGGAGTGAATTTCACAGATCTCCGCGATGCCGGAGATCCTGTTGAGATGGCTGCGCTCTATGGACGCGAAGGCGCAGATGAGCTCACCTTCCTAGACATTTCTGCAAGTGCTGCGGGGAGAGAGACAACACTTGACGTAGTCCGAAAAACTGCAGAGCAGGTATTTATTCCTCTTACTGTAGGAGGGGGAATACGTACCGTTGAAGATGTCAATCAGTTACTGCGTGCAGGTGCAGATAAAGTCTCTATTAATACCGCGGCGCTGGCACGACCAGAGCTAATCGCTGAAATCGCCGATCGTTTTGGTTCACAAGTTCTTGTTCTCTCAGTGGACGCGCGTCGTGCACGCACTGAATCAGGATTTGAAGTCACAACACACGGTGGAAGGCAGAGCGCAGGAATAGATGCACTGGCCTGGGTCGAAAAAGCTTGTGCCTTAGGGGTTGGCGAAATTCTTTTAAACTCCATGGATGCCGATGGAACTCGCGCTGGCTATGACATTGGAATGATCACCGCTGTACGCGCCGTTTCTAGAGTTCCACTCATTGCAAGTGGTGGGGCAGGAACGCTAGAAGATTTCTCTGCTGCCCTCGATGCTGGCGCAGATGCGCTCTTGGCTGCGAGCGTTTTTCACTTTGGGATTCATCGCATTCCTGATGTGAAGAAGTACCTGCAGCGTGAGGGTTATTCAGTTCGCAGCGCACAGGCCTCGTAAGGCAGAATAGACGCTATGAGCAGCCAACTTCCTGAAGCCATTCTTGATCTGCTCAAAGATCCAACAGCGCTCATTCCAACTATCGCCCAAGATGCTGCCAGCGGCGAAGTGTTGATGCTGGCATATATGAATTCACAATCGTTGGCCTTAACTCTCCAAACAGGACGGGCAACCTATTGGTCGCGTAGCCGTAGCGAACTTTGGGAGAAGGGCGCCACTTCTGGAAACACCCAGATGGTTCACTCCATCTCTTTGGATTGCGATGGCGATGCCTTGCTCCTTAAAGTCGAACAGAATGGTCCTGCCTGCCACACCGGTGAGCGCACTTGTTTCCATACAAATATCGAGATGGCGCCATGAGAGTCGAAGAATTTCGTGAATTTGCTAAAAACCATAACGTCATCCCGGTCTACCGAAAGCTGTTGGCTGATGGCGAGACGCCACTGAATGTTTATAAGAAGTTAGCGAAAAATCTTCCCGGAACTTTTCTGCTCGAATCTGCAGAACACGGGGGAGTCTGGTCTCGTTATTCATTTATCGGCGCGCATAGCCAGACAACTCTGACTGAGAAAGACGGAGCAGCGTTCTGGTTAGGTACACCTCCAGCAGGTGTGCCTGTGAATATGAGTCCGCTCGATGCGCTCCGTAAATCGGTCGCGCATTTGAAATCTCCAAAAATCGCCGGCCTACCAACTCTGACAGGAGGTTTAGTCGGATACATGGGGTATGACTGTGTGCGCAGTCTCGAACGGCTACCAGAGCTAGCCAATAAAGATATAGCTCTTCCCGAAATTGCATTCATGTTAACCAGCGATTTAGCGGTGATGGATCATGCTGAGGGAACTATTACCCTGATTGCCAATGCCATCAACTGGGATGGTTCAGATGAGCGTATCGATGAATCTTATGCGGATGCAGTCTCTCGCCTTGATCGCATGCAAGCAGAACTCCTTACGCCCCTTGCTGGAGATGTCACAACAATTCCATCCAAGAAAGCTCCTCAGTTCTCGCGGAATATGACCGCTGATGAATTTATGGCAAAGGTTGAGATAGCCAAAGAAGAAATCCGAGCAGGAGAAGCTTTCCAGATTGTTCTCTCGCAAAGATTTGCAATGCCATGTACTGCAGACGCACTCGATGTTTATCGCATGTTGCGCCTGAATAATCCAAGTCCATATATGTACCTATTCCGCTTTGAAGACGGGGTTGAGATTGTCGGTTCCAGCCCAGAAGCTCTAGTGAAAGTCACCGGCGATGAAGTCATGGTGCACCCAATCGCTGGCACACGTAAGCGCTCTGCCTCGGTAGAAGAAGATATTCGCCTCGGTGAAGAGCTGCTGGCAGATCCCAAGGAGCGGGCAGAACATTTGATGCTCGTTGATTTAGGACGCAATGATTTAGGACGCGTCTGTGCTCCTGGCTCAGTTGAAGTAATCGACTTTATGCATATCGAGCGTTATTCACATGTGATGCATATTGTTTCGACCGTGATTGGCAAGTTAGATCCATCATCAACTCCTATTGATGCGCTCTTCTCAGTCTTTCCGGCAGGAACTCTTTCAGGTGCGCCTAAACCACGCGCCATGGAGATCATTGAATCGCTCGAACCAACGCGACGAGGGTTGTATGGCGGAGCAATTGGATACTTTGATTTCACCGGCAATATCGATGCCTGTATTGCAATCAGAACAGCGCTTATTCATAACGGAACTGCATATGTGCAGGCAGGAGCTGGACTAGTTGCAGATTCAGATCCAACATCTGAAAATGAAGAGACTCTCAACAAGGCAGCCGCCGTTCTCGGCGCGATCAGCGCTGCCCATGAATTGGAGCGACCATGAAGCTAGCAATCTCACTCTTTCTTGTTGCTGT